>JALYOD010000051.1 GCA_030857065.1 bacterium
GGAATAGAGAGCCAAAAGATTGGGATATAACTACAAATGCCACACCTGAGCAAATCATTCCTTTGTTCGAAAAGACTGTGTATGAGAACACTTTCGGCACTGTAGGGGTGTGTGTGCCACTGTCCAGGTCGGACCTGGACAGTACTTTTTTAACTGTCCAAGTCCGACCTGGACAGTTAGAGGTTAATCATGAAACACCAGAATACGATATTATTGAAGTAACTCCATACAGGATAGAAGCTAAATATAGTGATTTTAGGCATCCAGATGAGGTAAAATTTAGCATTAAGTTAGAAGATGATCTAAAAAGACGAGACTTTACGGTAAATGCTATAGCCATGTCTGATAAAGGACATATAACGGACATGTTTGATGGTATAAAGGACATAGAGAACAAAATCTTAAGGACAGTGGGTGAGGCTGATGAAAGGTTCGGTGAAGATCCCCTTAGAATGTTGCGCGCAGTTCGATTTGCTGTGCAACTTGATTTTACTATTTCACATGAAACTACAAAAAGTATTGTCAAAAATTCTGAACTAATAAAAAAGATATCCACAGAAAGAATTCGTGATGAATTTGTAAAAATAATTATGTCTAAAAATCCTATGCTGGGTATCGCGATGTTGCAGAAATTTAATTTATTAAAAAATATTATTCCAGAACTTGAAGATGGGATAAACTGTATTCAAGGTGGTGCGCACAAGTATGATGTGTATGAACATTTACTCCAAGCACTTCAACATGCAGCGGATAAGAACTGGCCACTAGAGATTCGTCTATCTGCATTGTTCCATGATATCGGCAAACCGAAAACTCGCAGGGTTGCAGGGGCTACAGCAAAAGCAAGCCCAAAGGAATTTACATTTTATGGCCATGAAGTCGTGGGTGCGCGAATGACGAAGAAACTAATGGAGCGAATGAAATTTCCACGCAAAGAAATTGATTTTGTAGAAAGTATGATACGCAACCATATGTTTTTCTCTGATACTGAGCAGATCACGCTTTCTGCTGTGCGCAGAATTATTGTGAAAGTCGGCAAAGAAAATATTTGGCTCCTGATGAATGTGCGTGAGTGCGACAGGGTAGGTATGGCTAAAAAAGAAGCACCATATCGTCTACGCAAATATCATGCGATGATAGAAGAATGTTTGCGCGATCCCATATCCGTAGGACAGCTCAAAATCGATGGGAATTATTTGATGGAATTAAATATCAAAGCTGGTCCTCGTATGGGTTCTATACTAAACGCACTACTCGAAGAAGTGCTAGAGAATCCAGAAAAAAATACTGTTGAATATTTAAAAGAAAGAGCGGTAGAATTGGAAAAGTTGAATGACAAAGACTTGCGCGCACTTGGTGAGAAGGCGAAAGAAAAAAAGGAAGAACTCGAAGATGCGGAGATATCTAAACTTCACCAGAAGCATGGAGTGAAAAAGTAATTAAAAAATAAAAGAGAATAAAAAATATTTTTATGCTACAATAAAACAATGCTAAATTTGGAAATACTTATAAGTACATTTGGACTATTGGGTATTTTTGCTATTATTTTTTTAGAATCTGGAGCTTTCTTTGCCTTTTTCTTGCCGGGGGATTCACTTTTATTTTCTGCAGGATTTTTGGCTTTCTCAGGCAAGCCTGATATTTTACCTTTATTATTAGGTTGTTTGATAGCTTCTTTTTTGGGACTAATAATGGGATATCTTTTTGGCAAAAAAGTTGGCAATAAAATATTTCAGAAAAAGAGCTCGATGTTTTTTAATCCGAAGAATTTAGAAAAAACTCACATCTTTTATCAAAAATACGGCAAGCTCACTATTGTGGTGAGTCGTTTTGTGCCTGTAGTGCGAACCTTCGCACCGATACTTGCAGGAGTGGGTGAGATGAATTTCAAAACTTTTCTTTTGTATGATGCTCTAGGTTCTATACTGTGGGTGGGTATTATGACTGGCGCAGGGTACTTCCTCGGTAGTAGATTCCCTCAGGCACATGATTTCATTCTGCCTGTTGTCGGCGGACTTTTTCTCCTAACATTTATCCCTATCGGTTGGGGTATTTGGAAAAATTATCAACACAATCAAGAAAATAAAAATTTAAAATAATAATATTATTAATTTTTTATACTAATCCTCTTTTAGTCTTTGAGTTTTGAAGATTCTTAATACTTTTTCTAGTAAAATAGTGGAATATGATGAAAGGTTGAAGATGACAGCAATAGTGAAGAGGGTTAGAGAGTATGTAGTATTGAATAATGCAATATATATAGCCACGATAGATATGAATACAGGGAAGAGGGTGCGTATGGTGGAGCCATGAATCTCACGCTTGCTTATCTCTGGGTTTTTAATGTGCTCAGAATACAAGACATAATTCCTCATCCAGTAAATACATAAACCAAGAAGTATAATATGTACACCGAACAATGCGATAGAAAGGAAAAGGTCGGGAAATCTACTCAGTATGCTAGTAGAAAATGGTATTAATGCAATGAGGAGGAAGAACAAAGTGTTTATGTTGGTCAGGCGAGAGTCAAGATTTTTTGCATACACAGAAATAAAGAAATGATGCGCGCGCCAGTAGGTAAAGAGTAATGTAAAAGAAAGTATAAAGCCAAAAAGGTGTGGTTGGAGTGCTACTATTTCATGCCATAAACCAGCGTTCGTAAGAGTGAAGATGTTGACAGGAATGCGAATATCAAAAACCAAGATAGTCATAACTATCGCAAATATTCCATCAGCGAGTTGTTCGAGTCGTCCAGACTTCACTTTTATATTATAACAACAAAAAGAATAAAACAAAATTATTCAAATATTTATGTTATATTGAGTACATGAAGAAAATAGGTATTTTTGATTCGGGAGTAGGGGGTTTAATCATGGCACGAGCAATACAAAAAATGTTACCTAAATATGATTATGTCTATTTGGGTGACACTGCGCGTGTACCATATGGCAACAGATCGCATGAGACCATTTTAGGATTTACAAAAGAATGCGTACAATATCTTTTTGAAAAAGAAAATTGTGGTATGGTCATCGTTGCTTGCAATACTGCTTCGGCGAGAGCACTGAGGGAGATACAGAGAGAATTTACCCCCACCCAGCCTCCCCCTAATCTAGGGGGAGGAGGACTGAACATAGTGAAGGCCGGAGGGGGTAGAATTAATTCACGCAAAATTTTGGGTGTTTTGATACCTTCCGCCGAAGAAGCTTCAAAATATGAAAGAGTGGGCATCATCGCTACACGCGGGACTGTGACCTCTAAAACATTTGAAAAAGAGATAAAAAAGATAAATCCAAATTGCAAAGTTTTTCAGAATCCTGCACCACTCCTCGTGCCACTTGCCGAAGAAGGAGAGAAGCTTTTGGTAAAAAAGTTTCTAGAAAAATATTTAGCACCATTTTTAAAGCAAAACATTGATGCATTAGTGCTCGGGTGCACGCATTATCCGATATTCAAGAATGAAATAAAAAAAGTGGTGGGCAAAAATGTAAAAATAATATCCCAAGATGAAATAATTCCCAAGAAATTAAAAGAATATTTTGTTCGGCATCCAGATATTTCTCAAAAACTTTCCCAAAAAGGCACTGCAAAGATTTTAGTGACTGATATAACTCAAAATATAGAAAGTCTTACTGCTAAGTGGTTTGGGCAGAATGTTAAACCAAAATTGATTAATATTAACAAAATAAAAAACCTTCAGCCTAGCTGAAGGTTTTTTATTTTGTTCTTTATTAGTAAATACTAAACTCTTTATCAGAAGCGTCTGAAATATTACCAATTGTAGCTGATGCAGATACAATTATAATTTTATAATATGACCCTACTTGTGAAGCATCAGATATGTTTGGCAATATTACATTTGCTGTACCGATGTTAGGAGTGTTAAATACTAAATTTGTTACAGTTGGTAAAACGTTAGGTACTGCAGGATTGTTGTATTCTAAGAATATAGAAACTGTAGGGAAGAAAGTAACACAAGTACTAGACCATTTTGCGGTGATAGTTTGACCACTTGTAAATTGTTCTCCACCATTTGGGTATTCTACTACTAGTGCTGGTAAAGCACAGTTTGGAATACTTGGAGTATTACTTGGAGTTGAAGCTGTTGTTGTACTAGTTGAAGTGTTTGATGCAGGAGTTGTGCTAGTAGTTGTGCTCGTGTTTGTGTTGGTATTTGTGTTAGATGTGTTAGTGGTTGTGTTACTAGAAGTTGAATTTTGATTGTTGGTTGTTGTACTAGTTGAAGTGTTTGATGCAGGAGTTGTCTGGGTTGTTGTATTTGTATTGGTTGTGATTGTACTGTTCAAAGCTCTCAAAGTAGCTGGACCAACATTGCCAACTCTAGCCAAACCATTTAGTCCTTGGAAATTTCGCACTGCTTGTGCAGTTAGTAGGCCATAATAACAAGTAGGTTTAGGTATGTTTAAAAGGTTTTGGTTTATCAGGAACTGTTGGAGCGCGCACACAGAAGGCACTCGTGAACCAAGAGACATTTGAGTTGTTATATTATTTGATAATTGGGTGGTGCTATTGGTTGATTGGGCAAAAGCACTACCTGCGAATACAAAAAAGCTTAATAATAATACTACGAAAACATTTATTTTTAAATTTGTCATATACATGCATTATATCACAAAGCCAATTTTTTAGCTAGGGTTTCGTATTGTAGTTTTATCTTACCTCCAGCCAGATAGGGCAGTGGTCGGAGCCTAGGTAGTTTTGGTATGTGCCGACAGATTTTATTTTAGGTTTTAATTTTTTATCGATAAAGAAATAGTCAATACGCCAGCCGACGTTGCGCGAGCGTGATGCAGTCTTTTGATCCCAATATGTGTATATATCTTTTTTATTTGGATTTATTTCTCGCCAAATATCCAAGAAATCATTTTGGATAACTTTACTAATCCATATGCGTTCGATAGGCAGGAAGCCAGTGTTCTCTTCATTTGCTTTAGGTCTGGCGAGGTCGATGGCAACATGTGCAGTGTTCACATCACCACAAAATATTATATTCTCGCCATTCTTGCGGAGCTTTAAAATGAATTTCAAAAATGCATCGTAGAATTTTAATTTGTATTCTAGTCGGTGCGGACCTTGACCACCGTTAGGGAAGTAGCCGGTGATGATGGTGTAGTCTTTTAGTTTTATCCCTAGGAGTCTGCCTTCACCATCAAGTGCTGACACTCCCATACCATAGAAAACTTCGCGAGGTTTTTCGCGTGTATATATAGCCACTCCACTATAACCCTTTTTTTCTTTTGGATGTGAGAAATACGAATAATAATTTTTCACATTGCGAACACTCTCGGGTAGTTGATCAGGTTCTGCTTTGGTTTCTTGTAAACAAATAACATCGGGTTTGTATTTTTTAAATAGAGGTTCGAAGTGTCCTTGCGAGGCCGTAGCACGCAAACCATTTGTATTCCAACTGATTATTTTCATAAGATAATCATAACACAAAATGAGAGATGTAAGGTTTTTTCAGTAAGATATGAAACTCTTTCTTGGCACAACTTTTTGAACCGTCGCGTAATTTTCTGCTGAAAATTCGCTCATACTTGGCTCAACAGCCGGCGTAAGTCGCTTCAAAAAGTGTGCCTGCGACGAGCTTCATTTTTTGCTATGAAACTTTTTATGAACTTCGAGCAGTTGTTTGTCAGTGACGTGTGTATATATTTGAGTGGTGGCTATATTTGCATGGCCGAGCATCATTTGGACACTACGAATGTCCGCGCCATTCGAAAGTAAATCAGTGGCGAAAGAGTGGCGTATCACGTGCGGTGTCACTTTTTTGGAAATGCCGGCTACGATGGCATAGTGTTTGACTATGCGTTCGATAGATCTGCGAGTCAGTGGCATAGGTTCTTTGCTATTTATTTCTTTGCCTACTTGCACGAAGAGTGCATCATTTATATCTTTGCGAATATTTAAATATTTTTTAATTGCAGTGCGAGCTTCGGGTGAAATAAATACTACGCGTACTTTACCACCTTTTCCACGAATAGAAAATTCTTCAGTATTAATATCGAGGTCGTTCGTGAGCGAGCAAAGTTCGGATACACGGAGTCCTGTCGAGAAGAATAGTTGGAGAATGGCAGAGTCACGCAAACTTTTTATGTCGTTGCCTTCTGGTGCATTTAGAAGGCGAGAAAGTTCTACTGGAGTGATGAGGTCTAAATGCCTTTCAGGGATTTTGGCTAATTCTATTTTATCCGCAGGCATTGCTTTGATATCTCGTTTAGCCAAGAACTTGAGAAACATACGCAAGGCTATCATATAATAATTCTGAGTTTTCTTGCTTGTTGTTTTTCCTGATTTTTTATTATTACCACTTATTTGACGGTTGAGTAGTAGGCGGAATTCACGCACAGATTCATTCGTAATATCTGATACATTTTTTAATTTGCTTTGTTCAAATATTTTGGTCAAGTAGTGATCATAATTCTCAATAGTGCGCAGGCTTGAACCTTTTTCTATTTCTAAATGCTCTAGGAATTGCCTTTTAAGTTTTGTTAACTCTGTGTGCATGTCTTTATTCTAGCATACTTGCAATTTTTTCTGATATATGCTAGTATATAAGCATGTTAGCAACTAAGAAAAAACAATCAATAATCAAGAAACACCAAATACACGATAAAGACACAGGGTCTTCAGCTGTTCAAGTGGGTGTTATATCTGCTCGTATTGATGAATTAGCAAAACATTTAAAGAAAAATAAAAAAGACAATCATTCACGCCGTGGTCTTATCAAGATGGTTTCAGACAGACGAACTCATTTGAAGTACCTAGAACGCAAAGACAAAGCTGGCTATGATGCTGTAATGAAAAAAATCGGATTATAATCTTTACAAATCCCCGACAAGGGGATTTGTCTTTTCAACAATACATTTCTAAAACTTTTTAATGCTATAATGTATTTACATTGGTCGATTTTTAATAATTTAATTTTATATTTTAAATAATATGACAGTAATAAAACACAAAGAACAAAGAGTTGGAGTATTTATCGATACACAAAATTTGTATCACTCTGCTCGCAATTTATACAAAGGACGAATGAATTTCGGACAAGTTTTAAAAGATGCAGTAGCAGGGCGCAAACTCGTGCGCGCTGTAGCATATGTGATCACGACGGAGGCTGGCGATGAGAAGAATTTTTTTGAAGCATTAACCAAGCTCGGCATTGAAACCAAGACGAAAGATTTACAAGTTTTTCATAGTGGTACGAAGAAGGGGGATTGGGATGTAGGACTAACCGTGGACGCCATCAAGATGGTGCAACGCCTTGACTCAGTCATCATATGCTCTGGTGATGGTGACTACATACCACTCGTAGAATATCTGCAAACTATGGGAGTGCAAGTAGAAGTGGTAGCCTTCGGCAAATCCACCTCCAGCAAACTTCGCGAAGTCGTGGACGACTTCCTAGACCTCTCGGAGAACCCTAGAAAGTACATAATAGGGATGAGATAAAATTCCTAACAAAAGAATTTAAAAACCTGCAGATTTCTGTGGGTTTTTAATTTGCAAAATTTGTAAAAAATGATAATATACATACAGCTCTTTTTGAGTTTTATAAATTAATGGTTCGCGTCTAGACACAAAGTAGTCTTCATATATACGTCTATTATATATGTATGAAAAATACTGTAGTCTGGATACGAACTCTGCTAAAGCCTAAGTGTCAAGGACCGTCCTTGACATATGGTGTTGGCGAAAACGAAAATAAATATATGAATAAGAAAGAATATAGTGTGGAGATAGGTGGCAAGACGATGACTGCTGTTTTTACGGATTTGGCGGATCAGGCTCATGGGTCTGTATTACTCAAATATGGCGAGAGTATAGTCTTGGCAACTGCGTGTATGAGTAAAGACCGCCAACATGGCTTGGGATATTTTAATCTGACAGTGGACTATGCCGAGAAGTTTTATGCATCAGGCAAAATATTGGGCTCACAGTATGTGCGTCGTGAAGGCAAGCCTTCTACCGAAGCTGTCCTCGCATCTCGTGTCATAGATCGTACTATCCGCCCACTTTTTGACCAGAAAGTTCGCCACGCCGTACAAGTCATCACCACAGTCATAGCATGCGACGACTCTGACCCAGCGATGCTCGCGGTAAATGCGGCATCTCTCGCACTCGCAGTTTCAAATATTCCTTGGAACGGGCCCATCGGTTGTGTGCGTGTAGGCAAATACGATGATGACACATTGAAAATAAATCCTTCTACTAAACTTCGAGAAGAAGAATACCCTTACAAGTTTGACCTCACCGTTTGTGGACGCGAGGGTACTATCAATATGATAGAAGCGTCTGCTCGCCAAGTACCGGAAATAGAACTTGTCGAAGCATTAGAACTCGCAAGCAAAGAAATAACTAAGCTCGAAGACTTCCAGAAGAAGATCGTGGCAGAAATAGGACATGAGAAAAGAGTAATAGAACATGAGAAGATAGATGAGCAAAGTGTAAAACTTTTCAATGAAAATATATTGCCTAAAATGGAAGATGCAATATTCGCAGGTGCAGGCAAGAAGAAGATTGATGAATTACATAATGTTTGGAATAAAATGATAGAAGATTTTTATAAAGTACACAATGGAGAAAAGAAAGATTTCCAATTAGAAGATGACCTTTTTGATGATGCTGAAAATGATATGTTGCACACAAAAGCTATCAAAGAAAACAAAAGAGCAGATGGACGAGCAATGGATCAAGTCCGAGAACTCTACGCACAAGCGGGCGGACTTTCACCAGTGCTTCATGGGTCAGGAATATTTTATCGTGGAGGCACGCACGTACTTTCGGTACTTACTCTAGGTGGCCCAGATGACAAACAAGAAGTCAATGGTATGGACCTCACCGCATCACGCAGATTTATGCATCATTATAATTTCCCTCCGTATTCTGCTGGTGAGCCTGGACGATCTGGATTTACCAATCGTCGTGAAGTAGGGCATGGTGCCTTGGCCGAGAAAGCTCTCGCTATGGTGTTGCCATCTGTGACAGAATTTCCATATACAATACGTATCGTTTCAGAATCAATGGCGTCAAATGGTTCTACTTCACAAGCCTCCATCTGCGCCGCCACTTTAGCTCTTATGGATGGAGGTGTTCCTATCAAGAATCCTGTGGCGGGTATAGCTATGGGTTTGATGTATGAAAATGATAATATGTATAAAATCCTCACCGACATCCAAGGACCGGAAGATCACCACGGTGATATGGATTTCAAAGTGGCTGGCACAAAAGAAGGTGTCACAGCAATACAACTCGATGTGAAGGTGGACGGTGTGCCGATAAAAATATTGGCAGAAGCATTAGAGCAAGGGAAATGTGCGCGCCTTACAATACTTGAAACTATTACAAAAGAAATAGCTAATCCTCGCGCAGACATTTCATCTCGTGCACCGAAGATTTTAACTACGAAAATTGATCCCGACAAAATAGGTATGGTTATCGGTTCTGGAGGCAAGACCATCAAAGATATTCAAGAGCGTACTGGTGCAATACTGACTATCGAAGATGATGGCACTGTATACTTCACTGGAGTAGATGGCAGTGCTGAAAAAGCCAAAGCTATAGTTGAAGAAATGACTCATGAATACAAAGTAGGCGAGATACTAAAAGGTGAAGTGGTGAAGATAGCAGACTTTGGTGCATTTGTGCGACTCAATCCATTTACGGATGGTATGGTGCACATCTCCGAGCTTGCGCCATTCCGCGTGGAGAGAGTAGCTGATATAATAAAAGAGGGTATGATAGTGCCAGTGAAAGTCACAGGCGTAGATCGTGAACGAGGAAAGATTTCTCTTTCTATTAAAGAAGCTGACAAAGATTTCTTCGCACCAAAGGCCCCTACATCTAAAGTATAATTTTCTATTATGGAAAATAATAATACACCAAAAGAAACAGAATTAAATAAAAAGAATCCAAACATCGAAACTCTTTCGAATGATATTTTGAATATGGTAGAGCGTTATGATGCTGGTGTAGTGCATTCTATTATTAAAGATGAGGAAGAGCGCGAAATGCTTCGCACTAACTTTTCACCAACATCTAAAAGAAACAAAACTTTTATTATTCTTGGAATTTTATTTATTTTGTTGGCAATAGCTTTGTTGTATTTATTTTTTTATTTTCAAAATAAAAAACAAATAGTAGAGGTGACTACTCCTTTCAAGCCATTAATATATACTGATCAATATCAACTCGTGCCAATAGACAAACTAAATACACAAGAATTCAAAAACTCTATCTTGCATTCTGTAGGTAACTCTGATTTTTTAAAAGATGAGCTCGTAGCATTCTATCTAACAGAAAATCAAAAAACGATAAATACTATGCGATTTTTTGCCTTATTAGAAAGCAATTTAGATACAGAAACTATCGCGCATTTTAATCCATCTTTTATGTTGGGCACAGTAGAAGATTTAAATAAGAGTATATTCATACTCTGGAAAGTCGATAATTTTGCTGGCGTATTTGTTGGATTACAAAATTGGGAGAACAAGATGTTTTATGATTTGCATTATTTGTTCAATATTACTCTGGACAAAGACAATAGCTATCTTCTAACAAAATCTTTTGAAGATGGAGTGATCCAAAATAAAAATGCGCGTATTTTGTACGACAACAAAGGTCGTATAGTTATGGCATATATATTCTTAGATGACACTTCTATATTGTTAACGAACAATAACAATACAGCAAAAGAAGTCCTTTTGAGATTTTATGCTAGTAGTTTGAAAAAATAGACTTCTATTTACTTTATCGTCGGGTATGATATTATTATTTTATGGAAAATAATACAAAGAAAGAAGAATTACAAAAAGAAAAGAATTTATTGATAGAGGAAATGAATGACATGGGCGTGCGTGATCCTCAAACTGGCAGATGGCAAGCCGTTCCTTTTGCACAAGATATAGGAGAAGCTGATCCGAATGATGTGGCAGATCGCAATGAAGACTTTGAATCTCGTTCTTCTATTTTGGCAGTATTACAAGACCGCCTTGATGCTATCGAACAAAAACTCGCTGAATAAGAGAATAGGCCAGATATTGTATTTGGTTGTTCTATAAATGTTATAATATTTTTATGTCTTTCGCCAAAGTATATTCTGCTCAAGTGAATTTATTGAAAGGTCAAATAGTCACCATCGAAGTGGATCTCTCCAAAGGGCTTCATTCTTTTTCTGTTGTTGGACTTCCTGACAAAGCTGTGGATGAGAGTAAAGACCGTGTATCTTCTGCTATTAAAAATTCTGGCTACAAATCTCCAAAAGCTAAAAATCAAAAAATAATAGTTTCACTTTCACCAGCGGATCTCAAAAAAGAGGGGCCGTTTTTTGATTTGGCGATAGCTCTGTCTTATATGCTGGCCTCTCTAGATGTGCATTTTCTATGTGAAGGTAAAATATTTTTAGGCGAGCTTGGACTCGACGGTACATTGCGTCCCATTCGTGGAGTGTTGCCTATCGTAGAAGAAGCTAAGAAGAAAGGTTTTAAAGAAATATATTTGCCAAAAGAAAATAGCATAGAAGCTGCACTCATAGAAGATGTGCAGATTTTTGGCGCTAGCACGCTCAACGAAGTTGTAGAACATATCAAGATTCCATTCCGTGGCGAGAGCGAAGGCTTGAAAATTTTAGTTCAACCTAGAACAGAAATAATTTATGAAACGAATTTGAAAAATGCAGACTTTGCAGATGTACGTGGTCAAGAAGGTGCCAAGCGTGGACTCGAGATTGCTGCAGCGGGTGGGCACAACATTGCTATGTATGGTCCACCAGGCACCGGCAAGACCATGCTTGCTCGAGCCTTTTCAGGACTTTTGCCAGACTTGAAGCTTGATGAAGTTTTGGAAATCACTGGCATACATTCTGTAGCTGGAGCTATCCGTGGAGAGCTTATTGTATCGCCCCCCTTTCGTGCACCACATCATACTTCGTCTTATGTTTCACTTATTGGCGGGGGCACTTATCCCAAGCCGGGTGAAGTGACTCTCGCACATCGTGGAGTTTTGTTTCTCGATGAGTTTCCCGAATTTGAAAAACGAGTCATTGAAAGCTTGCGCCAACCACTTGAGGACAACATCGTGTCCATATCGCGAGCGCGTGGCACAGCAGTATTCCCATCGAATTTTATTCTCGTCGCTGCTATGAATCCTTGTCCGTGTGGCAACAAAGATTCTAAAAACAAAAATTGTATTTGCAAACCGAGCGACCTAGATCGATACAAAAGGAAACTCTCTGGTCCTATTATGGATCGCATAGATTTGTGGGTATCTGTTGGCAATGTGGATTATAAAAAGCTCAGCGGAGTAGAAGTGGGCGAGAGTAGCGTAGACATAAAAATTCGTGTGGAGCGTGCTCGCGATATACAGACGAAAAGATTTGCCCAATATGGTAGAGATATCAAAACCAACAGCGAAATGAATGTTAAAGATTTGGCTAATATTGTGAAACTTGAAAATGAAGTAAATGACTTACTCGAGTCTAGCGCGGAGCGTTTAGGACTTTCGGCTCGGGCATATCATCGCGTCATCAAGATAGCTCGCACCATCGCGGACTTAGATGATAGTACAAACATTACCAAAAATCATATTCTCGAAGCCATACAATACAGACCAAAAGTGGAAAACTAAAGTTTACACAATATAGTTTTGCAAGGTATAATAATCCTGAATAAACAGGGGAACGTTCTCTTGTTAAAATTTTGACAACAAAAACAAAAACCAAGTAATATGAAAAAAACTTTTACTTCTCTTTTTATTACTGCTCGAGTTATTCTCGCAGTATTATTTATAATTTTCTTTTCCACAGTTCATGGACAAGTAATGTCGCCAATGATGAAGGACACAAATTTTATAACCTATGATCCTGAAATTGGGAACTACAGATTGAAATTTGAAATTAAGGGCATTGAGCCCAATTTTGATTTCCCACCATACATTGTGTTGGCTGGGAGTGGGGTGGAATTAAAATCACATTTTTATTTTAATTTTCCCACCGGAAAATGGTGGATAGAGTTAGACGAAGACGCTCCACTTGATCTTTGGCAAGGCGAATATTACTGGTTCCGTCATGGTTATCTTGGTGTTGATTGGGTTCATCAGTATGATTTTACAAAATTATGGGCACCAAAATTAAATGTGGATTTAACCTTTATGGTAAAAGATTCATATTTGAAAGCTAGCGCCAGTATTTCTGGTGCAGAGAAAATGTTTCTATACATAGATCAGAGAGAAACATATTTCTCTATAATGGATAATTTGATTGATTCCATACTATATGGATCTCTTGATAAAATCACTCCAAGGTTTGTTGGTAATAACAAAATAGAAGGAGAGAAGTTTCTTTCTGGCATCGGTACACCAGAACAATTCCTGAATGTTTTGGGAACTTATACTAATCAGTATAAT
>JALYOD010000039.1 GCA_030857065.1 bacterium
CTTAGACACACATACAGAAGGAGGAGATAATGCTAATAGTGAAACGACAAATACAGAAAATGCTGACCACAAAACTCCAGCTCAAAATGACCCAACTGCACAACACAATACAGACCAAGACAGAATAGATGAACTAAAGAAAAATATACAAGACAAAACTACTGAAACACCCAAAGACGAATTTTTTGATATACACAAATTCAGAGGAGTAGAATACACAGAGGCATCTTGGGCTACTTCAGAATATAATATTTACAAAATATCACTTTCCGATTTATCATCTGTAGATAAATTAAACAAAATAAATTTAGAGCATTTATTTGAAATTAAAGAGCGCTCAGGCGTAGAATTAAGACAATTCGAATCTGTTATTAAACATTCACACGCAGAAACAATGTTTAGTTTAAAAAGAGAAGGAGTAGATGACAATTGGCATGGAATTTGGGATTATGTACACAAACTAAATGAACTAACAGGCGTCAAATATATAGCAGAAACACCCACACACAAAGCCGAAACAATAGAAGACTATATATATCGAGCTCTCATGAAAGCAGCTAAATTAGGTAAATTGGACGAAGTAAAATTATAAATAACTTCACAAATGTGATAAAATAAATTTATATGAATATACAACAAAATGAAGTTCGCAACAATATAATAGAACTTTTTGAAATAAATAAACTACCAGAAGATAAACAAGAAGAAACAATAAACAGAATTGGTAAAATAATTTTCCAATCTGTATTAATACGCATTCTTCCAATGATGGAAGAAGGTGATTTAGAAGAATACAACAAATTAATGGATGGCAATGCAGACCCAGACAAAGTTTTTGATTTCTTTTTTGCAAAAGTTCCAAACTTCTTGGCAATAGTCGCAGAAGAATCTAAAAACTTTCGTAAAGAAGCAGGGGAAGCTTTAAATTAAATAGAAATGAATTATAACAATGCAGTATTTAGCTTTTTTTAGCGTCGCGGGTTCCCTGTCTTATGACTCCGAGGGCGAAGGCGCAAAAAATGCTAAATACTGCATTGTTTACTTTTGTGAAATATGACACTAAAAAATACTAAATGCTGTATTATTTATATATATGCAACACCTAGACGGCCTTAATCCAAAACAAACACAAGCAGCGAGCCATACCACTGGTCCGCTTCTTATTATTGCAGGCGCAGGCGCAGGCAAGACCAAAACAGTCACGCATAGAATAGTGAACTTGATCAAAAATGGCACAAGTCCTGACAATATTCTAGCTGTGACTTTCACCAACAAAGCAGCCAAAGAAATGCGCGAAAGAATTTTGAGTAAAATAGAAAAACACGCCAAAGGTCAAAACACTGTGCCTTTTGTATCTACCTTCCATTCTTTGGGAGTATATATTATAAAAGAAAATGCTCGACTTTTAGGACTAACAAGATATTTTACTATTCTAGATGACTCGGATGCTAACACTATCATCAAAGACGCAATCAAAGAGCTCAATCTAGATCCAAAACAATACGAGCCGAGAAAAATAAAAAGTATTATATCTAGAGAAAAAGGTAAATTCACTAAACTAGAAGATTATGAAGAGCGAGCGAACGACCCTACTGCGAGTTTTATGAGCCAAATAGTGGCAAAAGTCTGGAAAATATATGAAAATAATAAAAACAAAGAAGGAAGTCTAGACTTTGATGATTTGCTTTTGAAAACTGTAAAGCTTTTGAAAGAAAATGAAAATATCAGGAAGATATATCAAGAAAAATGGAAATATATCCACATAGATGAGTATCAAGACACCAATGAAGTTCAATACCTTATGACCAAATTACTTGCGGAGAACCACAAGAACATTTGTGTGGTGGGAGATGCGGATCAGAATATTTATTCTTGGCGTGGAGCAAATTTAAAAAATATTTTAAATTTTGAAAAAGATTATAAAGACACAACCATAGTATTGCTCGAGGAGAATTATCGCTCAACTCAAAATATTCTAGAAGCGGCAAATACTATAATAAAGAAAAACAAATTTCGTCCTGACAAAAATCTTTTTACCAAAAATGAAACAGGGGAGAAGATAGGTCTATATGAAGCCAATGATGAAGGTGACGAAGCAGAATTCGTGGCTGTGAAGATTTTGGAATTGATAGATGGTGTAAGCGAAGGGCGAGGTAGTACTTTGGAAAGCCTTGGTAGGAGTGGCGGCGACGGACAGAGAAAATTTTCAGCAGAAAATTTTCGTGGTGAGTCTAAAAACATTTTCTCCGAAGTGGCGATATTATACCGAGCGAACTTCCAATCTCGTGTGCTCGAAGAGGCGATGCTACGTTACAACATTCCATATCAAGTCCTCGGTGTAAAATTCTTTGAACGCAAAGAAATCAAAGACACTTTGGCATATTTGCGAGCAGCACTCAATCCTCAAAGCTTATCTGATATCAAACGCATTATCAATTTCCCAGCAAGAGGTATAGGCAAAACAATCTTGGCCAAACTTTTTGCAGGCGAGCGTGAAAGTCTACCAATAAAAATGCAGTTAAAAATACAAAATTTTTATGAATTATTAGAGACTATCCGACAAAAAATACAAAATGAAAAAGTCAGTGACGTTATCAAATTCACAGTCAAATATTCTGGTATTGAGAATGAGCTAAAAGAAGGTGGTGATGAAGAAATAGAAAGATTAGAAAACATAAAAGAACTCGCAACTTTAGCGTTGAAATATGACAATCTTACGGGTGGTACAGGTGTAGAAAAGATATTAGAGGATGCATCGCTCGCATCTGATCAAGATTCTATTCTAATCAATGAAGACAAGAAAGATCCGATAAAAAAAGAGTTAAATGGTGTCAAACTCATGACGGTGCACGCATCCAAAGGCCTTGAATTCAAATATGTTTTTATTGTTGGGCTTGAAAGTGGACTCTTCCCACACGAACGCGATGGTGAAACAAAAGAGGATTCCGAAGAAGAACGCAGACTCTTCTATGTGGCACTCACTCGCGCTCGCAGTAAATTATTCCTAACATATGCCAACTTTCGCACCATCTTCGGCTCTCGCCAGATAAACTCACCGTCCGAATTCATATCCGACATTCCTCGAGACCTCCTAGAAAAAGAAGACGAAGACCCCGGAATCAAAACTATCTATATATAATAGCAGATTTATATATATAAAATCAGAATATCAACAACTTGTACACTCACATGTCCAGGGTCGCCCTGGACAGTTTTTTGTAATAAAATAAATCTTATTTATCAACACTTTATGCTTGTCCAGGGCGGACCTGGACAGTATAATACATATGATGACTAGAGAACCATTTGCAACAGGGGAGATTTATCATATCTACAATCGAGGTACCAATAAAATGGAAATATTCAAAGATCCTTGGGATTATTTGAGGTTTCAAAAACTGATATATTTATGTAATATAAAAAATGGGCCAAAATACTCAGACATTGAAATAAGTCCAGGGCGGACCTGGACAGTAGAAAATGATGAAACATTAGTAGACATAGGAGCCTATTGCTTGATGCCAAATCATTTTCATATTTTAATAAAAGTAAAAGAAGGATCAGATGCTAGTGTATTTTTATTAAAAATCCTAACAAGTTATTCAACATATTTTAACAAAAAAAATAATAGAAGTGGCTCCCTTTTTCAAGGTAAAACCAAATCAGAACATGCCAACAGTGATGAATATTTGAAATACTTATTCTCTTATATTCATCTAAATCCGGTGAAGTTAATTAACCCGAAGTGGAAAGAAAATGGGATTACAGATTTAGAAAAGACTTTAGAATTTTTAAAAAGTTATCAATACAGCAGTTTCTTGGATTATTATGGAATAAATAGAGTTGAGAACAAAACCATCGATAGAAATGCATTTCCTGAGTATTTTATAAATCCAGAAGAGCATTTAAAAGAATTAATTGAATGGCTAAACTATGATAATAAATAATGATGTCCAGGGTCGCCCTGGACAAAAAAAAATAAGGGCGAAGAAAAGTTTAGGGCAAAACTTTCTGAAGTCAGAACCAGCACTAAGGGAGATAGTGAAAGCAGGCGAGGTCATAAAAAGCGATATTATATTGGAAATTGGTCCTGGAAAGGGTATTTTGACCACAAAACTGCTTGCAACTGGAGCAAAAGTTGTCGCTGTAGAGAAGGACGATGAGCTTTTCCTTTATCTTAAGACTAAATTCACAGATGCAATCAATAAAAAACAGCTAATTTTAATAAAAGACGATATCTTAACCTTTAACATTGGTGTCCAGGGCGGACCTGGACAGTACAAAATCATCGCCAATATCCCTTATAATATCACCGGAGCTATCTTGAAAAAGTTTCTAACAGCTCCAAATCAGCCTATTTTAATGGTTTTAATGGTGCAACACGAGGTGGCGAAGCGGATAGTAGCCAGAGATGCCAAGGAAAGCTTGCTTTCTATGTCAGTCAAGGCCTATGGCGAGCCCAAAATAGTCATGAAAGTACCCTCCAGGTACTTTAGCCCAACTCCCAAGGTAGATTCGGCTGTAATATCCATCAAAAATATTTCTAGAAAATTCTTCTTGGAGAGAAAAATAAAAGAAAATAATTTTTGGCGAGTTTTACATGCTGGTTTTGCTCACAAAAGAAAACAATTGGGTGGTAATTTGAAAGAAATATGCACAGATGAACAATTGAAAGACATCAAGAATAAAAGAGCAGAAGACTTGACCCTAGAGGACTGGATAAAGCTTGTAAAATAAGACAAAATACACAGTTTTTATACTTGTTTTATTTTAAAAATGATATAATAAAAACATGGCCAAATTTTTTACTGGATTTTTTTCTAGATTCTTTCTTGTATTTTTGCTGATATTGTTCATATTTATTTTTTCTTCTGAAACTACCTATGCATTTTTCTCATCTAGCTCTGTATTGGGTGGCACTATTACCAATACTCAAGCTGACAAAATAGAAACAGCTGAAGGGTCTGGATATGATTGTGAAGTTAGAGGAAAAACAATCCAAGTAAAATCTGCTCGGGGTTCCACTGCATATTTTATACCAACTGGAGTGAGAGCAAAAACCAGAAATTCCATCAGTCGAAATCAGAAAATATTGGGTAAACACCGTGCCACAGAAACGATAGTGTGCACCAGAGATGAAAAAGACGCCAAAACATCTCGCATAGAAATAATATTACCCAAAATAATGCTGTACGGTTTATCTTCTAAATAATGAAATACATACAAAACATAAAAAAATATCTACCCACTAAAAAATTCTCAATTATTATTGGTGTTTTTATTTTACTCACTATCGTTGTGCTTGTAATTCTTTCTTTTTTCAACAAGAAACAAAGTTTTACAACTCAAAAAGAAAATGCTGGATTAGAAAATATTGAAGGCAAGACTTTGGAACAAATCATCAACACCGACACAGACCTAGACAGTGTCTATGATTGGGAAGAAGCACTCTGGGGTACAGACAAAAACAAAATTGCTACTTTTGATATGCCTGATGCTACATACATAGCTAACAAAAAGAGAGAACTCAATATCGAAGATACCACAGACGACAAAAAATTCACCGAAACAGAACAATTCGCTCGCAATTTCTTTACTAGTTATACAGCTCTCAAAGCTTCTGGCCAAGTAGACGACAATGCTATCAATGATTTCTCCAAATCTTTAGGAGAGAAAATAATAAATACAACCATAGAAAATATATATACATTAAATAATATCAAAACAACGACTGCTACTGACAAAAAAGCTATCCAAGCTTATTACGACAAGCTCCAAATATTCTTCACAAAATATGAGGAGAAGGGTATTGGTAATGAATTAGAAATCATAAATGATGGCGTTGTTAAATACAACACAGATGGTAAAGAAACGAATTATGATGAGCTTTTTGCTATTTCCAAAGCTTACAAGGACTTTGCTGTGAGCGTAGTCAGTACGCAAGCTCCAGAGAGTGTCAGAGAAATAAGTTTGCGTATTGCAAATGAAGCCAATAACACCGGCGAAAGCATTTTGAATTTACAAAAAACTTTGAAAGACCCCATCGTGGGACTCTCTGGTTTATCCCAATACCAAGATCACAGCAAAGCATTCATTTCCGCAGTAGAAGAGCTAGAGAGTTATATAGAGTAATGATATAATTATTATAAATATAAATGAAAAACAAAAATTTTAGAAACTTCATATCCTATCTATTGATTTTTGTTTTTGTCTTTTCGCCATTCTTCACTCTCGTACCCAAAACATACGCTCAACCTGCTACGAATTATGGAGTTAGTGGCTCTTATGGCGCGAGTGGCTCGACTAGTTCTACCAGTGGATATTTAAGAAACATCGCTCCAATAGCCGCTCGACTACCAGGATGTCAAGGCAACCTCGGTGGTGTAGTTAAAAACTTATTCAGAAAAAACAAAGTTCTTAGTGCTTTAAAAAATGAACAATCTGAAGGAGAAGGAAAAGTACTAATAGCCGAAAAAGATTTATCTGCGGCGACAAAAGAAGCCCTCGATGTAGACAACGATATTGGAGTAAGTGATGAAGAATCTAGAAAAAAGCTAACAGAAGTAAAAGAGTCATTAGCAGAAACAAACGAGAAAATAAAAAACATAGAACAAATACAAGCTTGCACCAACAGCATCGGTAAAGTAATGGTAAAATTAATGATCCAAAAGTTCACTCTCGCCTCTATCAACTGGATCAACAATGGTCGCGATGGCAAACCTTTTTTCCTTCAAGATCCAAAAGGATATTTTAAAGATTTAGCAAAAAAACAAATTATCCTCTTTAATGCAGAAATATCTGATCGTGACATATATCCTTTCGGTCCATCTTTTATAAGGAAAACTGTTCGTACTTATCAAAACAAATTTGCTGACAATGCGGCATATTCACTAGACAAACTTATCAAACAAACTTCTCCTGAATATTCCGCGAAAGGTTTTCAACAAGACTTCTCAGAGGGTGGATGGGATGCTTGGCTTTATATGACTCAAATATCAGCCAACAATCCTTTAGGATTTTATATCCTAGCAGGTAATGAACTACAAAGACGCAAAGATGAAGGAGAACAAGAAGTGAGCGATGCTCTCGATCGGGGAGATGGATTCTTGGGAGATGAGCGTTGTGCTGACCCAAAAGGTGTCACTCGTGAGTCTGAATTTGAAGCAGCTAAAGAAGGAATCAAAGATGCGAAAGGCAACATCATCGGTGTGTGTAAAAGATGGGAATATGTAACACCCGGATCTTCTATAGCTGCATTTGCAAATGAAAAACTAAAATATCAAGACACTGCATTATTACAAGCCGATGATTTGAATACCGCCATCGCTGCAATAATAGATGCTACAATCAACAAATTCAGTAGTAGTTTGCAAATAGACGGACTTGCAGGATTTTCAACCGAAGGAAGAGATGGATCTTATGTTGTAGATGACCAGAGTTTCTTTGAAGATACTGAATCTTCTGGCCAAGATAATGACTTTTCCAAATTCCAACTCGGTACACAATGGCTCCTAGACAACCCAGAATTCAATCTACGCACAGATTTGACCCAAGCCATCATAGACGAGCAAAGAACTTACAAAGAAAAACTCAAAGAACAAAACAAAGTTTTGACTGATTTGAATACCACGATTCATCAACTCGACTACTGCATACCTGGACCACACCCAGGTTGGGAACAAGATTCTAGAGAGGTATTAGATGCAGTTGAAAACACAATCGTATCCAAAACTCCAGCTGATTTTGAAGAGATTGAAGAAGCACAAATATTAAACACAGTAAAAACTGCTGGTTCTATCGGTGGAGCCGCAATAGGGGCAAGTATTGGATCAGTTGTACCAGGACTTGGTACAGCCATAGGTGCCGCTATTGGTTTAGTTTTTGGTTTGATAATTGATTCATTCTCAGGATTAGGTCCAGAAGAAAAACTTGCTTGGCATTATGCTCTCATAGTACGATCATTTACTGGAATCAAATTAGACAGCAATAAAGCTAAAAACAGTAGAATCACAAACAAACAAGAAGTCACTAATGCTTTTGATACCATACTCCTAAGATACGCAGAAAAAATACGCAAATACTATCCGACTAGTATCCTACCTCGTGTAGCGCCATCAGCTAAAAAAGAATTTATCAAATCTATCGGTTACAAAGAAATAATCAGCGAAAATGAGACCAAAATAATTGCGATGGATGCTATTATAAAAAGACTAGGCAAAATAAAAGACACGATAGATGATCTAAACGAAACATACAACAAATCACAGAAAACTCAAAGTGACGAGGATTTGTATGAGCAATCCATCAAGCCACTTTTCGGCGAATTTTCTAGAATTTCTAATAATATGGTGACAGGGGACGACATAGCTGAGATAGACAGCTTGGCTAAACAAGCTCGTGATGAAATCAAATATGTTTATGAAGATTTGTTGACTGGACCAGCAGGGTGTGAGCAAGACTTGCAATACGACAGACAACACGACAATATAGCCAAAGTTTATGGATCCAAATCTTGGATTTATTACGCATCTGCAAATAGAAGGGAATATCCTTTCCCTATTTGGTATGATTATGCCAACTTTGCTCCAGGAGAAGAATATCCAATTCCGAAAGAATTATTGCCTTATATTACAAAGACAACGGTGAACAAAAGACAACCAGATATTGTTAGAGAAGAAGCAAGAACAAGAGGTGTAACTATCCCAGGAAAAGACGGAGATTATGGCCCTCCGAACTTTTTGACCTCAGTCTGGTTTGATTTTACAGAAACCAAAGACGACAGATATTTTGATGAGGAAAGAGCATCTTGCAAGAGTCCTTACTTTAAAGATCCCACAAGCAAAGCTTATGTTGCTAGTGTATTAGATTGTATTATTGTCAGTGATTTATTTAGAGAAGTAGATAAATTCAATGCCTCTGCTGGAAGAGAATTAAAATATTATACACCAAACTTTACTGGCAAAGATGTGTTAAAGAAAAACTTGAACTGGTACAAGGAATACGAATTACTTCCGATCTGTAAAGATGGAGGCGTTTGTACAAAGTCTGTTCCTCCTATATATGGCAATTATGGAACTACCAACTTTATATTAGACATTAAACACGAATATGATCAACCTGCGAGTTTTGAAGCTACAATAGGAATATATTAAGATGAAATACCCAACAAAAAATACAAACAAAAAGATATTGACATTACTGACCATATTTATATTGGGGGTGTTTGTCTTTCCATCTATTTCTTCCGCTAAATTTCCACAAACTCGTCCCCCAGTTTCTAATACCTACACAGCTGCGACTCTCAATGGATATTACTCAACTTTTGGCGATGGAGGACAGCCA
>JALYOD010000062.1 GCA_030857065.1 bacterium
GATCCGATAGGATTAATATTGGCCTCATTGAGTTCTATTGGAGAATTACCCCAAACACTTTTCGGCAATATTCCTAGAGTTGTATTTTCTAGAAAAGAAGCATAAGGTTGTTTTAAAATAAATTTAATAACTCTTTCATCTATTTTTTCAACAATAATACCATCCCAAGCCCCCCTGCGAGGACTTTTAATAATTGGATCTTTGATAGAATTGATTGTAAAAATAATATCGTCTGCTGTCACTTTTTCATCATTTTGAAATTGAGCGTTTTCTTTTAATGTGAAAGTAAAAGTAAGTCCATCTTGAGAAACTTCGTATTTTTCTGCTAAGTCTGGAATAAGATTGCCGCCCACATCTTTTCTCATTAAACCTGAATAAATTAATGCTGTTATGTCTTTGTCTGTGTCGCTAGAAGCAAGTATGGGATTTATAAATCTAGGACTACCCACTATGCCTTCAGATATAGAGCCACCCTTCAGAGGTATTTGCACCATAAAAGATTGATTTACATTGTTGAGCAATGCAACAGTACTAATAAATAAAATTATAAGAAAGACAAAAAACATTTTCCATTCAAATTTTGAAAAGTGAGTAATTGCCAATTTAATGTCATTTTTTGACGGCAATTTTAGGTTGCGTATATTGCTATAGGAATTTTTCATATACAATTAAAAGACTTGAACTTTTAAATAAAAAGAATTTAGGCGTTTATTTTAATAGGATAGCTAGGAAAGCAAATAAAGCAAAAAGTATTGCGCATACAATAGACAAGTAAAAAAGGAATTTTTCAAAACCTCTGCGTGTGTGGTGAAAAGATGATCCATCACCAGAGCCGAGTGCTCCACCAACTCCAGCGCTTGATTGTTGGAGAAGAATAGAAACTATAAGGATGACCGAAACGCATATTTCTGCATAAGGTAACACAGAAATTAAGCTTTGTATGGCTAAATTCATAAAGTCTATTATTGCACAAAAAGGAACAGAATGCAATATCTTTTTCGTTAATCCACTTTTTATGTTGTATTTTTCAGTTTTTTGTAGGTATAATACATATATGAAAACTTTAGATTTATTTAAGAAATTATTCCATAATTTTAACGCGCGGTCTATGAAGGATGCCACTATTGCTTTTAAAGAGCATTTAGATGGTGGAGGCAAGATGATGCTAGCTATGGGTGGGGCTATGAGCTCTGCACAGATGGGGGTAACATTAGCTCCGATGATCAAACAGGATAAAATCCACATCATTTCTTGCACAGGAGCAAACTTAGAAGAGTCAGTCTTTCGGCTCGTGGCGCATAGTCACTACAAAGATTATCCAGATTATAGATATTTTACCAAAGAAGATGATCAAAAGATTCTTGATAGAGGTGAGAGGCGAGTGACCGACACGAGTATTCCAGAAGAAGAAGCTTTCAGAGTAGTAGAGCCTATTATATTAAAAAGATGGAAAGATGCAGAGGCAAAAGGCGAGCGATATTTTCCACATGAATATTTTTACCAAGTCCTTCTTTCTGGCGAATTGGATGGGTATTTTGATGGTGATGAAAATGCTTGCTGGTTACTCGAAGC
The DNA here is from genome assembly GCA_030857065.1 of bacterium. GTDB lineage: Bacteria > Patescibacteriota > Minisyncoccia > Phycocordibacterales > UBA9973 > UBA9973. The sequence goes on from JALYOD010000062.1 coordinate 1,573, forward strand.
AGCTAAAAAGAATTTACCTATAGTAGTGCCGGGTTGGGAGGACTCAACACTCGGCAATATTTTCGCAGGTTATTGCAAGGCAGGAGAAGTGTCGCCAACAGTTATGAAGGGTGGTATAGAATATATGATGTCTTTATACGATTGGTATCCTGTACTTGCAAAAGATGGTGCAGGGTTAGGATTCTTCCAAATAGGTGGAGGCATCTCTGGAGACTTCCCAATATGCGTGGTACCTTCTATCAAGTATGATTTGAAAAAAGAAGTCAGACCTTGGGGATATTTCTGCCAAATATCCGACTCTACTACTTCTTATGGATCATACTCTGGCGCTACCCCGAATGAGAAAATAACTTGGGACAAATTGACTGTGGACACTCCAATGTTCGTCATCGAGTCTGACGCCACCATCGTCGCACCACTTATCTTTGAAGCGATACTGGATAGATATACTATCAGTGAATAAAAAAGTGAGATTCATATTTAAAATTTTATTGATTGTACTTATCTGTGGAACAGTGTATTTTCAGTTGGATGATGTACAACGAGGTAAAGTAGAAAAAGTTTTCTTCGATATTCAAAATAAAGTTTTGAGTATTATAAATGGTCCTCCGTGCAGTAAACCCATCTCTTATACTTTAGGTTCTTTTGATAAAGATTTCGGTGTATCACAAGAAGAATTCCTTGTGGCTTTAACTGATGCAGAGAAAATCTGGGAGGGTCCGTCAGGCAAAGATTTGTTCGTGTATGATAAAGAAAATGGAGATTTGAAGATAAATCTAATATATGACTACCGACAAAAGACTACAACTACATTGTCTATTATAGACAAAAATGTTCAGAATGTTCAATCAGAATATAATACTCTTAAAGCAAAATACGAACAAAGTAAGGGGAATTATAATACCTTACAAACTAATTTTATAAATCGTGTTCAAGCTTTCAATCAAAAACAAAAAACTTACAACGAACAAGTTGCTTATTGGAATTCTCGTGGAGGTGCTCCTAAAGAGGAATTTGAAAAATTAGAAAATATTAAAATATTTTTAAAGAATGAAGTAGTGGTTTTGCAAAGCATACAAAAAGATTTGAATAATATGGTTGTGGATTTGAATAATATAGTTGCTCAAATAAATAGTATAGCTAAGAACTTAAATATTTCTGCTGATGCATACAACAAAATAGGTGAAGTTCTAGGTGATGGTTTCGAAGAAGGTGTTTATACTACAGATGGCATAAATCAAAAGATAGATATTTTTGAATTCAAAAATAGAGAAAAGCTCGTGCGTATTTTGGCCCACGAATTAGGTCATGCTTTAGGCATCGGACACGTCGCAGACTCGGGCGCAATAATGTATGCATACAATCAGAATATAACCGGAGCCCTAACAGAAGATGATATAAATGCACTCAATGTTGTGTGTACAAAATAATTCTTGCTGATATTGAATTATTTGAAAGTATTTATGTTACAATAAATGAATATTATTAATTAACTTATATAAAATATATGAATATGTTTATGGGTAAAAGTTGTAAGGAATGGGGTATGTTTATTTTAAGAGTAGTTTTGGGTGTAGCATTTTTTATACATGGTTGGGATAAATTACAAAATATTGATGGAGTTATAGGATTTTTTTCTTCTATAGGTCTCCCTCCATTTTTTGCTTATTTGGTCGCTTGGTCAGAGACGCTTGCAGGTTTAGCGCTGATTTTAGGATTTTTTACTCAAATAGCAGGATATGTTATATCTATAATAATGCTTGTGGCAATTTTTAAAGTTAAATTGAAAGGTGGGTATTTAGGTGGTTATGAATTAGACTTGATTTATCTAGCTTCAGCTTTGGCTATTGCTTGGAGTGGTGCAGGGTCAATCTCTGGATCAGCAATGATGTGTGGTTGTAGTAATTGCATGATGTGTGGAAAAAGCATGAAATGCAAACTCGTAGGTGGGGCAAAATGTGACAAATGTGAAGGATGTACAGATATGTGCTCAAATCACGAAATGAAATAAAAATTAAACACGAAATAAAAAACTTAGGAATAAATCCTAAGTTTTTTATTTTTATATCTGTGAAATATCGCGAGGGAAGAAAAGGTTGAGTGTCCAATCAATAGCGATGATCAGGCGTTTGCGCCAAGAGATGACTTTGAATAGATAGACGGTTCGCCAAAGCCACCAAGTGAATCTGCCACCGAATGTAATACGATGTATTTCTCCTAATGCATTCCATTTTCCCAATGACACTAGATTGCCAGTTAGATTATATTTATATTTTTCAGGATTTTTACCTAGACTTGCGAGCTTGATGTTGGTCGCTACGGTTTTAGCTTGGTGTACAGCTATCTGAGCTAAAGCTGGAGCATAAATATTCTCTCGGATTTCAAAAGCAGCAGCATCTCCAATAGCAAATACATTTGGCAAAGTCATATTATTGCCTATAACTTGCAAGAATTCATTTACTACCATTTTACCATCTGGAAGTTTTTTTATTTCAATATCAAAATTAAGCGTGCTTGGCTTGACTCCTGCTACCCAGAAAACATTTTCTGTGTATATTTCTTGTCCATTATCTAATACTATTTTGTCTTTTTCTAATTTAGTAACTCCAGTATTCAATAATACTTTCACACCCTTTTTTTGCATTATTTTCAAACTACGTTCGCGAAGTTTTGGACCAAATTGTGGCAAAAGTTCTTTGTTCTTTTGTATTATTACTACTTCAATATCATTCATTAATTTCTTGGCATAATAATACGCAAAAGTATCTCGCACGAATTCTATCAATTCTCCTACGAGTTCTACACCTGTTGCTCCACCTCCGACTACTACAAAACGCAATAATCCCCTTCGCTCTGTTTCGTCTGTTATTTGAGAAGCTTTTTCCATCTGTGTTAGGCAATGATTTTTCATTCTAATAGCATCAGGTAATGTTTTGAGAGGAAAAGAGTATTCCTTTGCTCCTTCTGTGTTGAAGAAATTGGTTTCGCCACCTTGAGCTAATACGAGATAATCATATCCAACATTCTTGCCACCGACTTTCACATATTGGTCTTGAGTGTTTATTTCTTCTGCTGTACCTAAATGGAAATTGTCTACACAACATCCCAAGACTTTACGTATTGGTTCTGTGACGTTCGATATATGAACACCACCAGTAGCTACTTCGTGAAGTAGTGGAGTGAATAAGAAATAATTCTTGTCACCTATTATGGATATTTCTACTCTTTTGTCTTTTATGCAGAAAACTTTGTGTAAATACCTCAAAGCATAAGTACCTCCGAACCCTGTACCGACTATTAATATTTTGATTTTTTTATGTATTCCTCGTGTCATATAGCTATTATAACAAACAAGTTTTGAATTTACTATTTGTTCTTACTTTTGTTCTTGCTTATTCTCACAATATTTTTGTTTTTTATAGAATGTGTATGTTATAATATAATTATGGGAAAAGGAAATAATAGTCAAAGAAAAGACGTTAAGAAGCCAAAAAAGAAACCGGCTAAATAATTTATTTTTTAAAAAGTTTTTTATTATTTATGTTATAATTCATCATTATGACGCAAAAAGATGCACTCAATATAATGAAAAGTGGGGTGAATGTATACCTCACCGGTAGTGCTGGTTCTGGTAAAACTCATTTACTCAATCAATACATTTCATATCTACAAGAGCACGACATCAATGTGGCTGTGACAGCATCCACGGGTATTGCTGCCACTCATATGAATGGTATGACCATACACGGATGGGCGGGAATAGGTATTAGAGAAAAATTAGACAAATATGATCTGGAAGCTTTAGAAGAAAAAAAGTATTTACACAATAGATTTTCTTCTGCTCGAGTTTTGATTATTGATGAAGTATCTATGCTTCACGCACACAGGCTCGATATGGTGGATGAAGTTTGTAAAAAATTCAAAAGGAATATGGCTCCTTTTGGAGGCTTGCAAGTCATACTTGCTGGAGATTTATTTCAACTTCCACCAATCAATAAGAGTGGGGAATTAAAATCAAAAGATATGATTATTTATTCGCGTGTTTGGGGTGAGATGAAACCCGCCATATGCTACCTCACAGAACAGCACCGACAAGAAGATGATAAATTTCTCAATATTTTGAATGCTATTCGTGATGACTCTATAAATGAAGACCATTTTGAACTTCTAGCATCTAGACATAATGCAAATCTTGGAGAGAATATCAAACCTACCAAGCTCTATACTCACAATAAAAATGTGGATGCTGAAAATAATTTGAAATTAGCAGAGATAGATGACGAGAGCAAAGTTTATGAGATGACAAGTAGCGGCCATGATGTTATGGTAGATATTTTGAAAAAAAGTTGTCTTGCGGGAGAGAAATTATTTTTGAAAAAAGGAGCAGAAGTTATGTTTATAAAAAATAATCTGGAAGAGGGTTATGTAAATGGTACACGAGGCATAGTAGATGGTTTTAATAGTATGGGTCTGCCTGTAGTTAGATTGTCTAATAGTTCTTCTATACACACAGGTAAAAAGATAGAAGTAGCTACAGCAGAATGGGTAATAGAAGAAAATAGTAAAACTAAAGCTAAAATAATGCAGATACCTCTTCGTCTTGCTTGGGCTATTACTATACACAAAAGTCAGGGAATGAGTTTGGATAATGCCGAGATAGATTTGAGCCACACTTTTGCTTATGGTATGGGTTATGTAGCACTCTCTCGTGTGCGTACTTTGGCAGGAGTTCGACTTGTTGGATTTAACCCCAATGCCCTCATCGTCGATCCAGAAGTTTTAAAATTTGATAAAGAACTCCGCACACAAAGCATAGATAATGAACAACTTTTTAGTAAATTAAAGACAGAAGAGCAAGACAAATTAGAACATAATTTTATATTGCGTATGGACGGTAGTCCGGGAGCTGTTAAGGTTTTGAATAAAAAAACTAAAAAATTCAAAAAGATACCAACAATAGAAATAACCAAAGAATATTTAGAAAAGGGAATGAGTATTAAAAATATCGCCAACGAACGCGGGCTCACAGAAGGGACTATCATTGGTCATATTGAAGATATAGTGGCAGAATTTCCAGAAACTATCATTACTCATTTGCGTCCAATTCAAACAAATATAGATATAGTTAAAAAGATTAATCACAAATTGAAAGATGATATGAAAGGCAAATTGACACCACTCAAATTTGCACTTGAGAGGGAAGGCTCGAAGATGTCTTTCGAAGCTATCCGAATAGTTCGCTTGTTTATTTAGGAGAATATAAGTAGTATAATATATATATGAATAAATTTATATTAGAGTTCAAAAATAGTCTTTCGAATAAGGAATTTTATCAAAATATTCTAAATAATACCCCCAAGTGGAATATGTATTATGTAGCAAAATTATCTCTAATGCTATCTATTTTGTTATCTTTATTTATCATCTGTGGTTTTTATTTGTCTGGTTTCCCGAGAGAATTACGCAAAGAAGTAGCTCAAAATTTCCCAGATAACTTGGTAGTTAATATCAAAAATGGAATACTCAGCATCAATCAACCTGTACCTTATGTTGTACCATTACCAGTATCTTTGATTCAAGAAAATCTAAAAAATCATGAAAAATCTCGCACGAATTTATTAGTCATTGATACTGATGCATCTTTAGATTTGAATGCTAATACGAAATTTGACACAATGATTTTCTTATCTAGCAATAGAGCAATAATAGAACAAGAAATAGATGGTGAAATCAGGAGCATTCCTCTGAAGAATTTTCCAGATATACAAATCACGAAATCCTTCGCAATTGATAAATTGAATAAATTTCTGAACGTTGCTTGGTTGTTCTTTCTCTTGATTATAATACCTATGTTTATGGTCAATTTTGTAAGTATAATGTTTATTTCTTTTTTTGCAGGAGTATTTATTTTTATTATCTTAAAAATTATGTCACGCAAAATACCATTGAAAAAAGCATGGTTTTTAGCTATGTACGCTTATACTTTTGTGGCTATATTAGAAATTATTACTTTTGTTCTGCAGATTAGTATTTTTTTCTGGTACAAAGTCTTCATATCTGTTCTTATTATAATGTTCTATATATACAAAAAAGAAGATTCTATAATAGAAACATCTATAAACAATTCAGAAAATACTCCCAATAGAACAACATAACATTATATATATCTTTAAAAGTTGTTTTTTTGTTTATGTATATGGTATAATATTAATAGCTATTATTATTAATTCCGTTTTACACGGATCAGCTTATAGCTGAATATAAAATAAAATTATATGGCAACAGTAACAAAAGGAGTTTCCGCATTTATGAAACCGATGACTATCAGTGCTGATCTAGCAGCTGTAGTTGGTAAAGGTCCAATGCCTCGATCAGAAGTTGTAAAAGCTTTGTGGATATATATTAAGAAGCATAATCTTCAAGATCCAAAAAACAAACGCAATATCAACGCTGATGAAAATCTAGTAAAAGTTTTCGACGGTAAAAAAGTAGTAAATATGTTTGAAATGACCAAGCTCGTTTCTAAGCATTTGTCATAATTTTATTGAACAAATACTTAAACAAAAAACAAAATCCTCACAAGAGGATTTTGTTTTTTGTTATCTATGAAATGGTAATTCCAGAATAAATGTAGTACCTTCTTCTATGCCTTTAGATTTAGCATATATTTTACCATTGTGTCTTTTTATAATTATTTTACTTAAATAAAGTTTGAGCCCCATACCATCAGGATTCATTACCACCGCACGATGACTGCGATAAAATTTAGAAAATATTCTTCTTTTTTCTGTAGAATCTAAACCCATACCATTATCACTGATGTATATAGTTAGCTTGTGTTTGTCTGCAATAGCATCTATTAATATTTTACCATTTTCTTTTGTATAAAAAATGGTATTTTCTATAATAGCATCAATAACAAATTTTATTTTCTTTAAATCTATAGTCAAAAGAGGAATGTCTTTGAATGTTGGTATCTGGAAAGTGATACTTTTTTTGGTTATTTCATTTCGATATTTTGCTAATGTTTCTTCTATGAGGACTCTTATAGAAGTAGCTTCGAATTTATAGCCAACACTATTATTCAAATCCTTTATTCCTGCGAATATTTCTAATATATCGAGCACTTTGTTGGCTCCAGTGTTGATATTACGCAGATACTCGAGTCTTTCGTTGATGGTTATGTCTTTTTCTATTTCTTTTGCGCTCCAGAGTATGCTCGTGATGGGTGTACGGAAAACATGATTGACTACAGAAGTGAATTCGTATTCTGTTTTGTGTATTTCTAGTTTGTTGTGTATATAGCGTATACCAATAAACAAAAAACCAACAAAAGTAATGGATGGGATTATGATTGATGGAATATCAAGCAGGGTGGTTATGTATTCTCTTTTTAATAATAAATAAAATAATATAAATACATACAATAAAAAAAACAAACTTTTGAAAAATTGAAGGGATTTATGCATGGTTATATTATAACTTTTTTTATTATTTATGTATAGAAGATTTTGACTATCTTGTGTTATGATAGATTTATGAAAATCACATCAGCTGTATTTAAAAGGGGGATACGAGGAGCGGAAGATATGCTAAGTGACGACTTGCCTCAAATCGCTTTTATTGGAAGATCTAATGCTGGCAAATCAAGCCTCATTAATTCTTTGACCGGAGTAAAGAATTTGGCACGCACTAGCGGCACACCGGGACGCACTCAAGAGTTGAATGTTTTCCTATTGAATAATTTTATTTATTTAATTGATTTTCCGGGTTATGGTTTTGCTAAAACGTCACTAGATGATTTACGAAAAATGAATAAGCTTATACATTGGTATTTGTTCGAAATAGACTTTCAGGGCAGAGTAGTATTAATCATTGATGCAGAAATAGGTCCAACCAAAGACGATTTGGGAATATTGAAGTTTTTAGAAGACAATGGCAAAGACATATTGATAGTAGCAAATAAAGTAGACAAAATAAAAAAATCTCAATACTTAAATCAATTAAAGAAAATACGCGAACAAATGGTAGGGCATAAAGTCATGCCATATTCTTCCACTAAAAAGATAGGCATAGGCGAGCTCTCTGACGAACTTTTGGGACGCAGGTAAAATTTAGATTTTTTAAAAATATTTATAAATCCAAAGATCTCAAGAACTTTTCTAATTCTTTGCTTTCTATTTTTCTATATTGTCCTTCGCCTAATTTATCGAGCTCGATATTCATAACTCTGACGCGCTTTAAGTCTTCTACTTCTTGAAACAAAGCCGAACACATTCTTCTGATTTGATGTTTTTTGCCTTCAGTTAAAATAATCTTGAAAAGATAGTCACTGAGAATTTCTACTTTACAAGGTTTTATTTTTTCACTTTCTATTTTATTTAATTTTTCAATATTTTTCTTGAAACTATCACGTAGACGATTGGCAGTTTTGACTACATATTCTTTTTCGTGAGCATGTTCTGGTCCGAGAAGTCTTTCGGTGATTCTACCATCATTCGTGAGTATTATGAGTCCATGCGAATCTTTATCGAGTCTACCTACTGGAAAAACGCCTTTGACAGGGAAGACATCTTCTATATCTTTCGCTCCTTTTTCTGCGGAGTGTGTCACTATACCTCGTATTTTGTTATAAGCAAAATATAAATAAGGTTTTACTTTGCCTCGAAAACGTACTTCTACATTGTCATCTTTTTGTACTTTATCACCCAAAACTGCAATTTTGCCATTTAGAAAAACCTTACCTTCATTTATAAGTTTGTCTGCTCCACGGCGAGTCGAGTGTTTTTTCCATGCCAAATATTTATTTATACGCATTGGATACACAGGTTCTTTTTCCATATGTG
>JALYOD010000009.1 GCA_030857065.1 bacterium
GAACAGCAGAGGCCTCGGGAGGGATTTTCATCGGAGGTTTGTACATTGCAGCAAATGTTTCGTCGCCAGTTTTATAGGCTATTTGGCACAGGAAATCCTTGTCAGTATTTCCTGTGGTTTCGGTATCAAAAAAGATAATGTTTTTCATATAACTATTATATAATATTTATGTTATAATTACTACAGAAATTTTGTTATTTTTGGAGTCGCGTATTTTTCTGCTGAAAAATCGCTCATACTCGGCCCGCCGGCCTGCGTAAGTTTCCAAAAATAACAAAATTTCTTCCGTAATAATTTAGAAATTAAATTAAAAATTATCATAATATGCTACACGAACAAATCAAAAACAACATCAAAGAATCAATGATGGCGCGGGACATCGTCCGCCTCGAGACCATGCGTGCTCTCTCCACTGCATTTATGAATGAACTCGTCGCCAAAGGCAAGAAGCCACAGGATATGCTCACCGACGAAGAAGCATTAATGGTTATTACCAAAATAGCAAAACAACGCAAAGACTCCATCGAGCAGTTTAAAACTGGAGGCAGAGAAGATTTGGTAGCTGAAGAGCAAGCCCAGCTCTCTATTCTCGAAGCATACCTACCAAAAATGATGAACAAGGCTGAGGTAGAAAGTATTGCAAAGGCCAAAAAAGATGAATTGGGTATAACAGACGCTACAAAAAAAGGCATGCTCATGTCAGCTCTTATGAAAGATTTGAAAGGACGTGCTGATGGTATGGTCGTCAAAGAAGTTGTAGATAGTTTATTCTAAAAATGTCAGTTAAAAAACTCGTCACACATAATGGTACTTTTCATGCGGATGATCTTTTTGCTTGCGCTGTGCTCGCACTCGTAATGGACAATGAAAATGCTAAATATGAAATAATTCGTACTCGCGATATGGAAGTTATTACAAACGCTGATTATGTTTTTGATGTGGGTGGTATTTATGATGCTGACACGAACAGATATGACCATCATCAAAAAGGTGGTGCTGGTATTAGAAGTAACAATATCCCTTACGCTTCTTTTGGACTTGTCTGGAAACATTTTGGTTTGAAGTTGTGCAATGCGGATGAGGAAGCTTGGCAACTCATAGATATAGAAATAGCTTCACCAATAGATGCGAATGACAATGGTATAGATATAGGTGAGTTAAAATTTGAAAATGTCCGTCCTTATGTTGGTTCTCGCGTATTTACTATACACGAACCTACTTGGAAAGAAGAAAATGAAATCAATATAGACAAAATATTTACAGAGCAAGTTACTATGGTAAAGCAATTATTAAGAAGAGAAATAAAAGTAGCATTAGATGACACAGAAGCCAAAAAAATAATTCAAGATGCTTATGAAAAAACAGAAGACAAAAGAATAATATTTTTAGAAAATTCTTTTCCTAGGTATTTGTATCAACAAGTCTTGTCATCTCTACCTGAGCCTATTTATCTTATTTATAAAAGCGCTCATGGCGAGAGCTACAAAGTAGAAGCTGTAAGTCAAAGTCCACAAACAATGCAAAGCAGGAAACCATTTCCAGATTCTTGGCGAGGTTTTTTGAATAATGATTCCAAAGCTACTGATGTGATAGGTATTGATGGTATTTTGTTTGTGCATAGCAGTGGTTTTTTGGCAAATTTAAATAATAAAGAAAACGCTATTAAATTCGCGAAAAAAGCTTTAATAATGTAGTATACTAAATATACAATTAACTTTTTAAATTATATGGCATTCATAGATGAACTGAATATATACGCAGAAGCAGGACGCGGTGGCGACGGAGTAGTACGTTGGCGTCAAGAGAAATTCGTCCCCAAAGGTGGACCTTCAGGAGGGGACGGTGGACGCGGTGGCGACTTTTATGTCATAGCTATTCGTGATGTTGGTGCTCTTGCGCGTTACAAAGCCAAAAAAGAATTCATAGCAGAGCGAGGTGGAGACGGTGGCAACAAAAGTCTTCATGGCAAAAATGGCGAGGATTATTTTTTAGAACTACCTATCGGTTCACTCATTACCAATACTGATACTGCTGAAAAATATGAATTAGGCGAAGCTGGCCAAAAGATAATGTTGCTTCGTGGGGGTTATGGTGGTTATGGCAATGAACATTTTAAAAGTTCGATAAATACAACACCCGAAGAAAGAAATGTTGGTCAAGATGGTGATAAGGGCAACTTTCATATTGAGCTTGAGCTTTTTGCTGATGTTGGTTTTGTGGGCTTGCCGAATGCTGGCAAAAGCTCACTTCTGAATATGCTGACGAATGCCAAAGCAAAAGTTGGGAATTATTCTTTCACTACACTTGATCCTAACTTGGGGGACTTTTATGGATTTATATTAGCTGATATTCCAGGTATTATTGAAGGTGCTAGTGAGGGCAAAGGGCTCGGTGTAAAATTCCTGCGTCATATCAAGCGTACCAAAATGCTCGCTCATCTTGTGTCCTTTGAGAATGAAGATATGATGAAAACTTATAAAGAAATTCGCAAAGAACTCGAAACTTATGATGAAAAACAAGGATTGAGCCTTGATGGTTTGTCTAAAAAAGAAGAAATAATAATTTTGACCAAAACAGATGTTGTAGAAGATGAAAAAATAATTAAAAAAACAATCAAAGAATTTGAGAAGCTTGATAAAAAAGTCTACGCTATAAATTTGTATGATGACAAAGTAGTAGAAGAATTCAAACACGAATTAAGTAAAATATTGGAAGAAGAAAAATAAAATTTTAAATATTAAAATATGGAGAAAAAGTATTACACTACTATAGGTCTTGAGATTCACGTGGAGCTGGCGACTATGACAAAGATGTTTTGTAGTTGCAAGAATGATCCGGATGAAGAGAAGCCAAATACCAATATCTGCCCAGTGTGTATGGCGCACCCTGGGGCTTTGCCTGTGCCTAATAAAAAGTCGATAGAGAATGTTATAAAGATAGGTCTTGCCCTCGGTTCGAATATTGCGGACTTTTCAGAATTTGACCGCAAGAATTATTTTTATCCAGACATTCCGAAGGGTTACCAGATATCCCAATACAAATTCCCAATAGTCTCTGGTGGTGAGCTAGCAGGTATGAAGCTCACTCGCATACATCTAGAGGAAGACACAGCGAACAACAAGCATTATGATGCTGTCCAGGGTCGCCCTGGACAAGATTCAAAGTCCAGGGCGACCCTGGACAGCCACTCATTAATAGATTTCAACCGGGCTGGTGTGCCTCTTTCTGAGCTAGTCACTGATGCTCACACTTTTGATACAGCAGAAGAAGCTGGCAAAGTAGCAAATAACTTTGCCAAAGAATACCAGCTAGTCTTGCAATACCTCGGAGTCTCACATGCAAACATGGACAAAGGTGAGATGCGTGTGGAGGCCAACGTGTCTGTGTCAGATGATAAAAATAAAATGGCCAAGACATATGTGGAAGTAAAGAATTTAAATTCTTTCAAGACTGTAGAGCGTGCCATTATTTTCGAAACTAAAAGGATGATTGACTTAATAGAGAGTGGCAAAGGGGATGAAATAGTTAAAGAGACTCGTGGCTGGGATGAAGGCAAGCAGGCTACATTCTCACAGCGCAAGAAGGAGAGTAGTGAGGACTATCGATATTTCCCAGATCCAGATTTGCCAAAAATGAAACTACACGAAGCTTTCAATCTAGAAAAAATCAAAACTGATTTGCCGGAGCTACCTGTAGCAAAACGTGCCCGTTACAAAAATGATTTTGGAATTAAAGATGAAGATATAGAGGTGTATATAAATGACATGGAGCTTGCCGTGTGGTTTGAAAACGTTGCTAAAATTTTAAATGATAAAGACGCCATAAAAACCGCATCAAACTACATAACTTCAGATTATATTGGCCTTAAAAAAGCCAACTTGGCGACCAGGTCGCCAAGTGAAGTCAATTTTGCTGAATTGATAAATTTGGTCAGTGAGAATAAAATTTCTTCTCGTGGTGCGAAGGATATACTTTCAATGATAGTGATGAAAGATGAGAGTCCACTTGAGATAGCCACCGAGAAAAATTTGCTCCAGAAAAATGACGAAGGGGAGCTCAAAAGCATAGTGGAGAAAATAATAGCTGAAAATCCGGAAGTCGTAGCCACATACAAAGCTGGTAAAGAAAATGCCATCATGTCACTCGTCGGCAAAATCATCAAAGAGTCTGGTGGCTCTGCAAATCCTCAAGTAGTTATAAAACTTTTAAAAGAAATGTTATAATAGACTCATGAACACAACAATAAAAACACTAAGAGAATATATAAAAGAAGCAGAGGAAAAGGGGGTGGCGATAGGACATTTTAATATTTCAAATTTAGAAGGATTGCATGCTATTTATAATGCAGCAAAGAAATTAAACTTGCCTGTGATAATAGGAGTGTCTGAAGGTGAAGAAAAGTTCGTCGGAACAGAAGAAGCTGTAGCACTCGTGAAGACTATACGAGAGAGAGACAATTACCCAATATTTTTGAATGCTGATCATCATGCAAGTTTTGAAAGTGTAAAGAAATGCATTGATGCGGGTTTCGATATGGTTATCATCGATGGTGCAGATTTGACATATGACGACAATGTAAAACACACAAAAATGTGTGTGGACTATGCGCATGAAGTTTCCGAGCTCACTGGCCGAGATATTTTAGTAGAAGCCGAACTCGGTTTTATTGGTTCAGGTTCAAATATCAAAGACACTATTCCAGAAGGTGCAGGTATAAAAACAGACCCTATAGAAGCAGAGAAATTCGTCAAAGCTACTGGTATAGATTTACTCGCTCCATCTATTGGTTCTGTGCATGGACTTATCAAAAGTGGAAAGCCTCATATAGATGGCAAATTAACTCGTGATATACGGGACATTACCGGTGTACCTTTGGTTCTTCATGGTGGTTCAGGACTTCGTGATGAAGATTTTACTAATGCTATTGCCTCTGGTGTGACTATCGTGCATATCAATAGTGAATTACGTTTAGCATACAGAAAAGCCGTCGAGCAATCATTAGAAGAAAATGAAACAGAAATAGCTCCAGCTAAAATTCTCGCATCTGCTGTCTCTGCAATGGAATCTATAGTAGAGAATCGTTTAAAACTTTTTAATAATCTATAAAATAAAATATTAAAATAAAAAGTATGGAAAATAGAAATTTATTGTTATAATTTATTTATGGATTTGAATTCACAACAAAATTTAAAACAAGATCTAAAAATAAAAATACAAAAATTCTTTAAGGGGGAAGTTGAAGATGATGAGGATACCTTGAAGAAATATTCGCACGATGCGAGTGTTTTTGAAATTCGTCCAATGGTGGTAGTGTATCCAAAAGATCACAATGATGTAAAAGCTCTGGTCAAATGGGTTAGTGAAAATAAAGAGAAGTATCCGGAGCTTGCTATCACAGCTAGGTGCGCTGGAACCGATATGTCAGGTGGAGCTATAGGTGAGTCTATCATCATGGACTTTACTCGGCATATGAATAAATTGATAAGTGGGCCGGGGCCGGTGAATGATTCTAGCGCCTTCGCCCTCGGAGGCATAGGACAGGGGACTTACGACGCTTCAAATCATTCACCAGCCCCGGCCTCCATCACTGTACAACCCGGTATGTTTTACCGAGATTTTGAAAAGATAACTTTGGAAAAGGGTTTAATACTTCCTTGCTATACTGCATCAAAGAGTCTGAACGCCATAGGTGGAATGTATGGCAACAACTCTGCTGGCGAGCGGACACTCAAATACGGCAAGACCGAGGACTATGTCGTAGAAGCTAAAGTTGTTTTTGCTGATGGCAATGAGTACACAGTCAAACCACTGAATCAAATAGAACTAAATAAAAAAATGACACAATTAGATTTTGAAGGTAGCGTTTATAAAAATATTTATGAAATTATAAAAAAGAATGAAGAAGAAATAAAAGAAGCCAAACCAAAAGTCAGCAAAAATTCTGCAGGGTATTATATTTGGAATGTATGGTCCGGTCAAAATTCAAAAAATTCTTCCGCCTTCGACCTCAACAAACTCCTCGTTGGCTCGCAAGGCACTCTAGGCATAACTACTGAGATAACTTTGCGTTTAGTGCCTAATCCAAAACACTCCAAACTGGTAGCGATTTTTATGAAAGATTTGGGGCCATTAGGCAGACTCGTAGATGAAATATTAGAAATGAATCCAGAAACAT
>JALYOD010000002.1 GCA_030857065.1 bacterium
TTATAGGAGACGAAGCATATAGAATTAACATATTTACCTTCCATGCATTTTGTGAACATTTAATAAAAGAATCCCCATTTTACTTTGAAGAGCTAGAGGGTACAAGAGTAATAAGTGATTTGGAACGAGTTGAAATCATTGAATCCATAATAAAAGAAAATAAATTTAAAGATCTAGTTTCTTTTCATGATGAATTTTCTTTCTTGAAAAAGATAGTTGACGGAATACGTGCGATAAAAGACGAAGGTTTAAATCCAGAAGAATTCTTGCAGAAGTTACCATTATGGAAGAAAGATCTTTTAGCAAATGAAGATATCTTCTACAAGAAAGATTATGGTGAATATAAAAAAGGCGACATAAAACCCGCTGAAGCAGAAAAAATAGATAAAAAAATTTCACGAGCGAGCGAGCTCGGAGAGATATTTCGTCTTTATCAATTAGAACTTCAAAATCGCCATCTGTATGATTTTTCTGACATGATACTTCATGTTCTGAAAGAGCTAGCGAGAAATCAAGACTTTAAAGATGATGTGCAAATAAAATATCAATACATTCTCGTTGATGAACATCAAGACACAAACGAAGGTCAAATTAAAATAATTGAATTTTTGACAGATGCTCCACATTTGAATGGTCATCCAAATGTATTCACTGTGGGAGATGAAAAGCAGTCCATATATAGATTCCAAGGTGCAAGTACGGAAACTTTTTCACTTTTTAATAATTTATACAAAGATGTATATTCTATTACTCTAACAGAGAATTACAGATCGACTCAAAATATTTTAGATGGTGCACGTAGTTTAATGTTAAAATCAAAAGAACAAGAAAACACGGTAGAGTTACATTCAAATATTAAAGAAAATGAAAAAATACATATTCGTGAATTTTCAAACTATAAATTTGAACTTTTGCATCTAGCAGAGGATATAAAATTAAAAATTAAAAATGGTGTATCTCCGAGCGAGATTGCAGTACTATACCGTGCAAATAAAAATGTATCTGACGTTAAAACAATTTTTGATTTTTCTTCTATACCATACACTATCTTTTCACAAGACAAAATTCTCGAAGATTCTAACATAAGGAATCTAATAAATATTTTAAGAGTTGTATTAAACTTAAACTCTGATTATTACTTGGGGAAAGTTTTATTCACTAAATTTTTAAATCTAGATGCGTATGACATAGTGAAAGTTCTAGATAAATATAAGTCTCTACGCAAAGAAGAAAAAAAACATATCTTTGCTATTTTAGATGACAAAAAGATTCTTAAAGAAATTGGAGTAAAAAACTCAACAGATTTCCTAAATCTCACATTAGTTTTGAAAGACTTAAAGATTGATTCTGAGAACAATAATTTCCCAGATTTCTTTAAAATATTTATAGACAAGATTGGATATATAAAATATATGTTAGCTTCAAATGACAGCCGTCTACAATTTGCAAAATTAGATAAACTTTTTGATGAGATTAAAAGACAAAATGAAACCAAAAAAGAATATGGGCTTGAGGACTTTGTTTATTTTATTGATTCATTTCTAAAATATAATTTAGATATAAAAAGCACTGATCCTGAAATAATTGAGGGAGTGTCATTAATGACAACGCATGGCTCTAAGGGTAGGGAATTTGGATACGTTTATATGATTAACTGTACTAGGAAATCATGGGAATCAAGACGAGTTGGTGGGAATGGTATTACCTTAC
This sequence comes from bacterium, assembly GCA_030857065.1. GTDB lineage: Bacteria > Patescibacteriota > Minisyncoccia > Phycocordibacterales > UBA9973 > UBA9973. The sequence continues at coordinate 1,711 of JALYOD010000002.1, forward strand.
CAATATATCAATATGATGGAGATTTAGAAGACGAAAGACGCCTTTTTTATGTAGGTATGACTCGAGCAAAAAAACACCTCTCTATATCTTTTGCGAGAACAGATAATGACGGTAGAGAACATGAAGAATCACAATTTGTGAGAGAGGTAGATCTAGATTCTAGAGTAGAAGAAAAAATGAAAGATTTTGAAGTAAAAAATATAGATAAGCTGGCAACATTTTTAGATTCTAATAGGGGATCATCGTCTATTTTTGAACCAAGTTATTTGCGACAATTGTTCTTTGACAGAGGGCTAAATGTTTCAGCACTCAACAATTATCTTGATTGTCCTATAAAATATTTATATAGGAATCTAATTAGAATTCCAGACTTATCTTCTCCGTCTCAACAGTTTGGGAATGTAATTGATCGTGCCTTAAACAACTTTTTCTTAAAATCTAAAAATGAATCTAAAATTATTCAGAGTGGAGTTCTTTTGGAAGAATTCGAAAAAAGCTTACACAACGCTAACTTGTCAGAAAAAAATGAAGAAAAATTTAAAGAAAGGGGAGAGTCCGCACTTATAGATTATTATAAAGAGTATGCTAGTTCTTGGACATATAAAGTAGAAATGCAATTTCATGCTACTAGGAATTTTGAATTGAAAAACAAAGAGCTTCTAAAAATAAGTGGAATGATAGATAAGATTGAATATATCAATGATTTGTTTTCTCCGAATGTAAACATTATAGATCATAAAACAGGGAAAGCTTTTTCTGAAAAATCAAAAGAAGAAAAAGAGGATTATGAAAGACAGCTCGTTTTCTATAAACTTCTGCTAGAAAATTATGAGAAAAAAGATTTCAAAATAAATAAAAGCATTCTTGACTTTGTAGAAAAAAATAAAAAAGGTAAATTTGAACAATATTCTCTTGAAATTACAAAAGAACATTTAGATAAACTTCATAATGAGATAAATCTTTGCGCTGAGCAAGTATTATCTATGGAATTCCTAAAATTGGGTTGCCAAAAGAAAGATTGCCAGTGGTGCAAGATATAAAAAATAAATTCTATATTACAACAAACAATACAATTTTGTCTTGCAAAAAAAGGGTTTTCTAGGTAATATAAATTTATGTATGAGATTTTACTTTACTATAAATACGTATTGATTGAAGATCCGGAGGGGGAGATGAGGAAGCAAAAGGAGCTTTGTGAGCGTCTTGGGTTGAAGGGGCGCATCATTGTGGCGAGAGAGGGTATCAATGGCACGGTAGAGGGGGAGAAAGTGAATACAGATAAATATATTGCAGAAATGATTAAAGATTTAAGATTTGAAAATGTAAGCTGGAAAAGGAGCGCAGGCACGGGAAATGCATTCCCGAAGCTCTCAGTGAAAGCTCGCAAGGAAATCGTGTCGCTTCATTTGGAAGACGGGGCAGGAGTGTGCGATGTGGATCCGAATGTCACTACTGGTGTGCATCTGAAACCAGAAGAGCTTCACCGATGGATAGCTGATAAAAAGGAATTTTATATTGTAGATATGAGGAATGCGTATGAACACAAGGTGGGATACTTTGAAGGTTCAATATTGCCACCGATAGAAAATTTTAGAGATTTACCAAAAGTGGTAGAGCAAATAAAACATTTAAAAAATAAAACAGTGCTGACTGTCTGCACCGGTGGAGTACGTTGCGAGAAGGCATCAGGATTTTTGATAACCCAAGGATTTACCGATGTGTATCAGCTCGAGAACGGCATCGTGAGTTATATGGAACTCTACCCAAATGAAAACTTCAAAGGCAAGCTCTATGTTTTCGACAAGCGTGTAGCAACTGGATTTTATACTGATGACGCCCAGCATGAGATAGTTGGCACGTGTGATGAATGTGGAGAACAAAGTGAGAATTTTGTAAACTGCGACAACCTCGTCTGCCACAGGCATTTTATAAATTGCAAAAAGTGCATAGAAAAAAACGCAGGCAAATCCTTCTGTCCGAAAGGTTGTATTCTGAGTCGCCATGGACGACCTGTCCGCAGTTAAAATCCCTTGTTGCTTAATAGACACGGCCGTTGCTATTAGGATATAAGTTTTTTATTGAAATACCTAACGCACAACCGCGCCGAAGTTTTGTGCGGTCGCACCTTCTATTTTTTTGTGGACTGTATCTATCTCTTCGAAGGTGAGGGTGTGGTCGAGAGAGCGATAGGTGATGCGGTAGGCATAGCTGATTTTGTCCACGCCGAATTTAGTAGCGTTTTCGTATTTGTCTATGAGGGCGACTTCTTCGACTATGCTCGATGCGTTTTCCTGCACTAGATCAAAATAATCATTCGGCACGAAAGTATTCGGTACGATGAAAGATATGTCGCGGACGATAGGTGGATATTTAGAAACCTCTACGAATTTATTGCCCAGTTTTAATTGTTTTACAACTCGTGCGTCTTCTGACCAAAGTAGGCGAATGTCTGGAAGCTCCATAGAAGCAATAGCGAGGCGTTCGAGTCCGAAACCGAAAGCCCAGCCGTGGTAACCCTCGAGTCCTAGATTTTTGAGCACACTTTTACGAACCATTCCGGAGCCTAGCATTTCTACCCACTGACCACCAATCTCGGCTTCCATTTCAAAAGACGGATCAGTGTAAGGGAAGTTGTGATCATAAAAACGAAAATTTATATTGCCGAAAATTTTGGTTGCAACTTCAGTCAAAGTTTTTTTTAAATCTTCTGGAGTAATCGTAGCTTTATCATCAGGCGATATCAGCCAGCCACCAAACTGGTGGAATACATTCATGTGCCTTCGGTCTATTTCGTCTTTCCTATAAACTTTGCCATAGCAGACTGCGCCCAGAGTTTCTTTATTCTCAATTCTTTTTTTGATATCCGGATGATTGAGATAATAATACCAAAATACAGTGTCGTGCGGACGCAAAACATTTTTGGCATCCACATAGTAAGTATCCGATGTGCTCCTCGCTGGATGCTCTGGACCCATATTGAAAAGATCAAACAAAATATTTGTCGGTACTATTTCAGGAATTTTTATATCATCAAAATGAGCGATAGCCGGCACTTCTTTTGCACGTTTTACTATCTCGTACAAAGGGGAGTCCTCTATACGCGAGAGGTCTGGCATCGCTAAATACTTCTTCATACGAATAGCCTCTGTATCACTGCGAGCTTCAAGCTTGGCTAAAAGTTCTTTTTCTTCAGGTAATTTTATCTCATAATTCATAGTCTAAATATAATGAAAAAATAGCCAAAAGTAAAGGCTTTTTTGACTGGATTCCATTTTATTAAAATGCTATAATATACATATATGGTAAAGGAAAAAGAGACTAAAAAAGACAAAGAGAATCAGTATGGGGCGGAGCAAATATCTGTTCTAGAGGGCTTGGAGCCGGTAAGAAAGAGGCCGGGTATGTACATAGGTACCACGGGTCCAGACGGCCTGCATCATTTGGTGTGGGAAATTTTTGACAACTCTCGTGACGAAGCAATGGGAGGATTTTGTAATGACATTGAGATAGTCCTACTTCCAAGCAATCGCATTAGAGTGGTGGACAATGGCCGTGGCATACCTGTAGATGTGCATTCCAAAACCAAAGTTTCTGCACTGGAGACCGTCATGACTACGCTCCACGCTGGAGGCAAATTTGGCGGTGATGCATCAGGCTACAAAGTCTCTGGAGGGCTCCACGGTGTGGGCGCCTCTGTCGTAAATGCGCTTTCTATTTTCTGTAAAGCCGAAGTACACAGAGATGGTGGTAAATACTCTCAAGAATATTCCCAAGGCAAGAAAAAGGGTGCAGTAAAAAAAGTTGGTAATTCTAAAGCTCATGGAACCATAATCACTTTTGAACCTGACCGAGAAATTTTTGGAGATATAAAATACGATTGGCATACTATCGTCGCACATTTACGCCAGCAAGCATACCTTGTCAAAGGTTTGAAAATTTCTATTTTAGACGCTAGAGAAATAGATGCAGATACTTTGTTCGGCAGTAAAGGCAAAGCTTTGGATCTAGACGAAGTGATGTATGCAAGAGAGTTAGAACTAGAAATTCCTTCTATTACTTTTTATTTTGAAGGTGGGCTTGTATCTCTGGTGAAATATTACAACAAATTTCAAAAGCCAATCCAAGACAATATTTTCTATGTTGACAAAGAACAAGACGGAGTGGGGGTAGAGATAGCATTACAATATGTGGACGATATAGTGGACCGTATTACACCTTTCGCCAACAATATTTATACTGCTCAAGGTGGTACACACGTGACAGGTTTCAAAACTGCTCTCACTCGCACACTCAATAC
>JALYOD010000008.1 GCA_030857065.1 bacterium
ATATTGAAGATATTAGGGGAAAAACCTACTATTACAGTCCAAGAAATGTTAAATTCAATCACCACCCCGTCGCGAACGACACCTCTCCTCCACAAGGAGGGGAATAAATACGCAGTTTCTAGATCGCTCAAAAACCTCGTAGACGGAGGCTTGGCTACTATACACAACTCTGACAACGAAACGTATGTAAAACTCACTAAAATAGGCAAAAACAAAGTAAATAGCCTACGACTACTAGGTGACGAAGCTCTAGTGCCGAAAATTTGGGACGGCTTTTGGCGTATTATAATTTTGGATTTATCAGAAGACAGAAAGTCTGAACGCGAGAGCTTGCGATATCTTCTCAAAAAAGCAAACTTTGTGTGTATTAAAAACACGGTCTGGATCTCCCCTCACCCATACGAGCACTTATTCGCAAATATCAAAAAAGATTTATCCCTCACTACCGAACTGATGATAATAGTCACCGACAAATTAGACGAAGCCACATCTCTTGCCTTCTTTGAAGCTATAAAGAATTAAAAAAACTTTCTCAAATGACGATTGTTTATTCTAAATTTTTATATTCGTATACATTTACTCTAGTTGGTCTTAACACCCTATCACCAAGTTTGTAACCTTTTTGGATTACTAAAGCTATTTTGTGATCCATTTCTTTTTTATCTGTTGGTATCATATCTACTGGTTCGTGAATATTGGGGTCAAATATTTCATCTATTTTACCTATTTCTTTTACACCATATTCTTCGAAGATATTTATCATTTGGTTGAATATGTATTCTACCCCAGTACGCCAGTTGGCATCTACCTTCTCCCAAGCTTCACGATTGGCAAATGCCATATTAAAACTATCTATAACAGTCAAGAACCTTGAAAGAATTCTTTCTCTCAAACTTTCAGAAACCATAATTTTTCTTTCATCTTCATTTTTCTTATAATTAGCAAAGTCCGCTCGCTCTTTCTGCCAACCAGTCAAATATTCCTGATTTTCTTTTTTAGCCAACTTTAAATCTACTCGCAGTTTTTTGAGAGTTTTCTTGATGTCTTCTTCCCCATCTTCGTTGAATTCAAATTCAACTATATCATCATCATCTTCTGGAATTTCTCCGCTACCTGCTAAAGGGGAGGTCGGAAGGGGGTCATTTGTTTCTTCATTTTCTTTCATAATAAACACATAATAACATAAAATCTAGTAAAATAAAATTTTTATACAAAAAGCCTCTCGCGCAAGCGAGGGGCTTTTTGTATTTATCTCTTAGACCATTGTGGAGCTTTGCGAGCTTTTTTAAGGCCGAATTTGCGTCTTTCTTTAGCGCGAGGATCACGCTTGAGGAAACCAGCAGTTTTCATAGTCGTTCGAAGGGTCAAATCTGTAGCAACTAAAGCTTGTGCTAATCCGTGTCTGATGGCTTCTGATTGAGAGTGTGTACCACCGCCGAACACATGCACTTCTACCGCCCATTTAGCTGTAGCACCAGACTCTGTAAAAGCAAACAATGGTTCCATTATGATTTTCTTTTCACTATCTATTTTGAAATATTCTTTAGCATCAACATCATTAACTAAGAATGTAGCCTTGGTCGCAGGAGTTATGCGTACTCGAGCTGATGATGTTTTTCTTCGTCCTATTTTCTCTATGTATTGTTCTTTTGCCATATATTTATTCTGTAACTGTTAAATGTTTCATCATTTCTCTTTGTAATTTGTTCTTCGGTAACATACGTTCTACGGCAAAACGAACTAACTCTCTCATACCTTTCTTTTCTTTAGTTTCGGTGCCTTTTGTAGTACGAAGACCTCCTGGATAACCTGAATATCGCAAATGTTGTAAAGACTCAAGTTTCTTTGGTGTTATGTTTATTTTTGATGCATTAACAACAGACACAGGACTACCTGTATACATATTGCGTTCAAAAGAAGGACTGTCTTTACCCATAAGCTTCATTGCTATTTCAGTAGCAAGCCTGCCCAAAGTTTTACCTTCCGCGTCTACTACTTTTACTTCGTTATTTTTAGTTTTTTTGTTTGTTGTTTTCATTTTTTTACTTTTTTAAATATTATACAAATTCAATATAAGCCATTTTGGCACCATCACTTTTTCTTGGGTTTAATTTCAAAATTCTAGTATAACCACCTTTTCTATCAATATATCTTGGTGTAATAACATCGAAAAGTTTTTTGACTTCTTTGTCTCTATTTGCGAGTTTAGCTATGGTAAGTCTACGAGCAGAAAGAGTATTCTTTTTTGCAGTAGTCACCAACTTCTCAATATACGGACGCAATTCTTTTGCTTTGGCTTCTGTTGTCTTCATTTTCTCGCGTACTATTAAATTGAGCGCAAGAGAACTCATCAAAGCTACTCTTTGATTTTTCTTTCTGCCAAATTTTCTTGTTGTATTATGGTGTCTCATATAATTACTTTATCTATTTTAATTAATCTTTCAAATTCAAATTATACTTGCTAAGGACTTTTTTGATTTCAGTTATACCCTTCTCACCTATGCCTTCTATTTCTAGCAGATCATCTCGTCTCTTACGAGCAAGACCACCGAGGGTGCGGATGTTGGCAGAAGTCAAAGCGTTGAATGTACGAGTAGAGAGGTCTAGTGCATCAGTGCGAGTTTTTAAAACATCAGAAAAGTCTTCTTTCTTGTTAGTATCATCTTCTATTTCTTTTATTTCATTCTCTTCTTTAGTCTTTACACCCTTCTTTTCTTTAACTTCTTCTGTTTCTACTTCTTTAAAATCTACAATCGCTTTCAATTGATGAATCATAGTAACAATAGAATCTGACAATGCTTGTCTTGGTGAAAGTGTGCCGTCTGTTTCTATGGCAATACGAAGACGGTTGTGGTTAGTTTTGTCGCCAACACGCATATTCTCAACTTCATATGAGACACGGCGAATAGGAGTGAATATTGCATCTACTGCTATAGTGCCTATATCTACTTTTTCTTTTTGCATTACTTCTTTTGAAATAAAACCTAAACCTTTTTCTATGGTCATCTCTATGTTTAGATTTACTTTGCCTGTGACAGATGCAATATATAATTCAGGATTCAATACCTCTACTTGCCCGGAAGTTTTTATGTCTGAAGCAAAAACCTCTTTTGGACCTTTGATAGAGAGAGAGACAGTTTGAGGTTCATCAGAAGTCATTTTGAAACGAGTTTTCTTCAAATTTAATATTAAAACAATGATATCTTCTTTGATACCTTCCATTGTTTGGAATTCATGACTGATGCCTTCTATTTTCACAGAAGTCAAACTCGCACCTGGAATAGAGGAAAGGATAATTCTACGAAGAGAATTGCCAAGTGTATGACCGTATCCAGGATACAAGCCATCTATTTCAAATACTCCCTTATTACCAACTTCCTCTACCACGCGAGGTTTTGAAGGCATAATTATTTTATATTCAGGCATATTGTTATAAAAAATTTAATTAATAATAATATTTTAAAAAATTAACGACTATAGAACTCTAGCACGGCGTTCAAATCAAGGAAGGTTTCGGTATTTTTTGGTTTTGCTGTCATTTTTCCTTCTAATTTATTTGTATCAAATGAAACCCAAGCTGGTGATGTATAATCTTTGAGTCGTGTTTCTAAATCTTGGAATAATTTTGAAGTTTTTGATCCTTCGCGAATTTGGATAACATCTCCTACTTTAGTAGCATATGAAGGAACAGTGACTTTATGTCCAGCAATCACAAAATGTCCATGTGAGACCATTTGACGAGCTCCGCGACGTGATGGAGCAAGGCCCATACGGTAGATGACATTATCTAAGCGAGATTCTAATTCTTCAAAAAACTTTTCAGCTGTTCCAGAACCTTTGATTAGAGTTGCCTTTTTAACATAATTAGAAAGTTGTCTTTCAGAAATACCGTAAGAGAATCGGATTTTTTGCTTTTCATTTAATTGAGTGCCATATTCAGTCAAAGCTTTTGGTTTTTTACCACCAAAACCTTTTGGCACATTGGCATTAGAAAATTTAGAAGTTTGACATTTGTCATAAACTCCAGCTCCTAATCTTTTACAAATTTTAAATTTTGGTTTTGTTATCATAATTTTATATAAATTAAATATTATACGCGTCTTGGTTTCTTAGCTTTTGGACCATTGTGTGGCACAGGAGTAGCATCTTTGATAGATGTTATTTCTATACCATAAGCCATAAAAGCGCGAATTGCAGGTTCGCGACCAGAACCAACACCCTTTACAACAACATCTGCGTCTTTGATGCCTAATGCAGCTGCTTTACCTCCGACAACATCTCCAACTTTACTAGCAGCAAATGGTGTCCCCTTTTTTGCTCCTTTAAAACCTAAAGATCCTGAAGAAGACCAGAAAAGTGCATTGCCTATCTTGTCTGCAAAAACAACTTTTGTGTTATTGAAAGTTGCTTCAACATTCAAAATACCAGAAACTACTTTCTTTTTGGGTGTTTTGATTACAGGAGCCTTTTCTTCGCCTGCTACTATTTCTTTTTCTGTTGTTTTTGTTTTAGCCATTTAAATTATTATGTTTTACTTTCTTTTCTTCTTCCTGATGCCATTGTCTTTCTAACATTACCTCGAACTGTACGTGAGTTGGTTTTGGTTCTTTGACCTCGTACTGGAAGTCTTTTCATATGACGTACTCCGCGGTGAGTTTTGATATCTTTGATTCTTTTGATATTAGCAGAAATTTCGCGTTTTAGATTTCCTTCTATTGTTACACCTTCTATTAATTCACGGATTTTATTTTCTTGTTCTTCGGTTAAATCTTTCGCTTTAACACTATGTTCAATTCCTACCTTGTCTAATATCTTCTGAGCAGTAGAAAGACCTATACCGTATAGGCATGTTAATCCATATTCTAATCTTTTTTCGTTTGGTACTGTTATTCCAAGAATTCTCATATAATTATTGTTTTTGTTTATGTTTAGGATTGGTACAAATAACGCGCAAATGTCTTTGGCGTTTTACTATCTTACAATTATCACAAATTTTTTTGACTGCTGATCTGATTTTCATAAATAAATTTATTATCATAAGAAAACAAAAATAAGGAAAAAACCCTTATTTTGTAATATTTTACTTATTTAAAAACTGTATTGAATATAATACACTATTATTAAAAAAATTACAACCTTTTTATTATTCTACCCTTTCCACCATATGAATCCAACACCATTTCAACATTATCACCGATCAAAACTTTAATTCGATTCATTCGCATTTTTCCAGAAAGATAAGCAAGGATTTCTTTATCTTCGCTCATTCTTACTCGAAACAAGGTAGAGGGTAAAGCCTCTGTAACCACACCTTTCCCTGTTAAAATTTTATCATCATTGTTTGAACTCATTAAGTATTAGCATTGTACTAAAATATAAAAATTAAGTCAATATAAATTTGTTAATAACCTTATGATTTAGGATAATTTACTATAATTTTTAATTTTTCATGTTTATTTGGTAAAGTCGTCATCCATGGAGGAAACAAAACTAGATCAGCAGATTCTATGTTTGGATATGCTGATAAAATCTGATTAAAATATTTTTTATTTTTTTCTAATAAATCACCTACTATTCGCTCTGTGTCTACTCTGTAGATAAATTTAGTCGTACCAGAAATTTTGAAAGAAATGTTCTTGATGTCTTTGGTCAATTCATTATTGTTTAAGATATTGAATTCTAGATCTTTAATATTCGAAATATATAGATCTTCATCGGTATATCCTCCTATGACATTTTTAGCAATTTTATTTGTAAGAGACTTTTCTTCTAACAAAAATCCATACAATACTCCTTTGATACTCACTGGTATTTCGAGTTCTTTACTAGAAGTTACTACATCATCTTCATTGGCATCAAAAAATATAGCATTAGGATACAAAATATAACCTTCAGGTATTTGATCAGTAGCTTTTTTGTAAAGCTTTTCCTTTAAACTGGCTTTTAACTCTCCCACTACAGCTTCTTTTTCTAACGTAGACAAAGTATGAAATTTGCCCACCAATCCACCAACTATAGCGCCCTTGGACCTACCATAAAATTTTGTATATTTGGGAGTACCTTTAAAACCAAGAATTTTAAAATCAATAGGCTCACTATTGGCTTCTTCACCTAATTCGACTGCATATATACCCACTTCTATTTTTCCAGGAGTTTTATCTAGGTTCATACCCGGAATAGTGATTTTGGTATTAGTTTTGTATATTTTGCCATTAGAACCTTCGAGTCGTGTATCTATGTCTAATTTTTGGGGGGTAGGACTAAAAGCATTGTACAAAATGACAACACCTTTAGCT
>JALYOD010000021.1 GCA_030857065.1 bacterium
CAAATAAGAACAAATGAAATGCATGCCGAGGCTGCTTATGGTATCGCTGCTCACTTTGCTTATAAAGAAAATGGCAACAAAAAGGCTCACGATGATAAGAGCAAATTTGAATGGATAGAAGAACTAAAAGATTTGAAAGAAGTGGTGATGGAGCCAAAGAAATTCATAGACCACTTGAAGACTGATTTCTTTAACGATCGAATATTTATTTTTACACCTGATGGTGATGTAGTAGACTTACCGGAGAATTCGAGTTCTATCGACTTCGCTTACAATATCCATACTGACATAGGCAACCATATCGCTGGTGCCAAAATCAATGGCAAGATGTCTCAGATTTATTCCAAATTAAAAAATGGCGACATTGTAGAGATAATAACAAAAGAAAATGCCAACCCTTCTAGCAAATGGCTCGATCACACTCAGACTACTATAGCCAAAAAGCACATTCGTTCATATCTTGAAAAGAATAGTCTGATGAATCGATTAAAGTCTTTTGGACGAAGGTAGCTAAAGACTAAAATTCGAAATATTATACAAACTAGAATCTTCCTCGTTTTTTTCTTCTTTTGATCGGTCATCTACTGGTATGTCTGTAGAATTTACTTCTTCATTATTTGCAAGAGTATTTTCTGCTATATGACGTTCTAGCATATCACTTGCATTCTTTTCAATCCCAGATTTTTGTATTAATTCTAGAATAGCTCGCAAATCTTCTATAGAAAAATAATCAATTTTGATTTGTCCACCAACTTCACCTTTGTCTATATGCACTCTGGTGCCGAGCTTATCTTGAAATTCTTCTTCAAGTTCAGCAATTTCTGGATCGGGCATATATTCTTTTTTTCTTACACGGTCAAAAGCAATCTTACGAGAAAGTCTTTCGGCTTCACGTACAGTATATTTACGAAAAATAATTTCCTTGAAAAGCACAAGTTGTTCTGCTGGGTTATCAATAAGCATCAAGAGTGGACGAGTATGCCCTTCAGATATTTTGCCTTCTTCAACACCTTTGAGTATCTCTTCTGGTAAAAGTAATATACGCAAAGTATTAGATATAGATTCGCGACTTTTGCCCATTTTCTTGGCTATCTCTGCATGAGTAAATTTGAATTCAGTAGCAAGGCGTTGAAATGCTCGCGCACGATCTACCGAATTTAGATCTTCTCTTTGAAGATTTTCTAGTATTGCAAGTTCCAGTTTCATAAGAGCTGTGTCTCCTACACGGATAATAACAGGCACTTGGGATACGCCAGCTAACTTGGAAGCACGAAGTCGACGCTCGCCCGCTATGAGTTCGTATTCTACTATCAGCCCTCCATCTTCTTTGATAATTTCATTGCGAGACACAGTCAGCGGTTGAAGTATCCCATATTGTTTAATAGAATCTGCAAGTTCTTGGAGGCGAGCTTCTTCGAACTCGCGGCGAGGCTGATAAGGGTTGGGTTTTATTTTATCTGTATCTACCCAGAATATTGAATTGGAATATAAATTAGACATAAAAGTATTCTAACATAATTTTTTCAAATATAAAAAATTGTATTTTTGTGCAAATTCTGTTAATATCTATGTGTGTGTTTTGCCGGAGTGGCGGAATTGGTAGACGCGCACGACTCAAAATCGTGTATCGCAAGGTGTGAGAGTTCGATTCTCTCCTCCGGCACATGACAAAAAATAAAAATAATTTAATAGATTTTCAGGTTGTAGGGGGCAAAAAGCTTCATGGTTCTATTACAACTAACTTTTCTAAAAATGGATCAGTCGGGCTTTTGTGTGCGTCACTACTTAATCGTGGCACTACCACTCTTCACGGCATAGCTCGTATTGAAGAAGTATATAGGGTTATAGAAATACTTGAGAGCATTGGCGTGTCAATAAAATGGACTGCACAAAATTCTGTAAAAATCACTCCACCCGAAAATTTTAATTTAAAAAATATTAATGTCGAGTCTGCTGTCAAAACTCGTTCTATATTGATGATCATCGGTCCACTTATTCATTATTTAAATAATTTTTCTATTCCACATGCTTCAGGTTGTAACCTAGGCAAAAGAACAATAGCAGCGCATACATATGCATTAGAAGATTTGGGGATAAAAATCAAAACTACTAACAATAGCTATGATATTATTAAGAAAAAAATAAAACCAGCAGACATAGTTATGTATGAAGCTGGCGACACTGCTTGTGAAAATGTTCTTACTGCTTGCGCTCTCATCCATGGTATTAGTGTTATTAATTTTGCTAGTGCTAATTATATGGTGCAAGAAATTTGCTTCTTTTTAGAATCTCTAGGTGTGAAAATAGATGGCATTGGCACTTCTACTCTCACAGTCTATGGTATTAAAGAAATAAATAAAGATGCGGAATACACCAACAGCGAAGATCCTATCGAAAGTATGATGTTCATCTCTGCAGCTATTACCACAGATTCTACTTTGACCATCACTCGCGCACCGATAGATTTCCTTTCTTTAGAATTAGAAAAATTAAAAAGAATGGGGTTAAAATATAAAATCTTAAAAAAATATTTTTCTTATAACGGACGTACTAAACTCGTAGATATACAAATCCTCCCATCCAAATTAACAGCTCTCGAAGACAAGATACATGCTCTACCTTATCCAGGTATTAATATGGACAATTTGCCTTTCTTTGTACCTATTGCAGTCCACGCCAAAGGGCAGACTATGATACATGACTGGGTATATGAGAATCGTGCAATATATTTCACCGAGCTCAACCGTCTTGGCGCCAATGTTACTCTCGCTGACCCTCATCGAGTATATATCCAAGGTGGTACAATACTCAAACCTGCCCAAGTCGTTTGCCCTCCTGCACTTCGCCCTTCGATGGTCATACTAATAGCAATGCTAGGCGCCAATGGAACTTCAATACTTCGTAATGTATATATGATCAATCGTGGCTATGAAGAAATAGCCAAACGCTTAAACTCCATCGGCGCAGATATTAAAATAATCAAAAATTAACGCATATCAAGGACCGTCCTTGACACTTATTTATGAAAATAATAGTCATAGTCATAGTTGGTCAGACTGCCACAGGCAAAAGCACGCTAGCTGTGCAACTAGCACGCAAAATAAATAGTGAAATAATTTCTGCTGATTCGAGGCAAATATACAAAATGCTCGATATAGGTACTGGTAAAATTACCAAGAGAGAAATGATTGGTATAGTGCACCACGGTCTTGATATTGCGAACCCAAAAAAGAAATACACTGTGGTAGATTATAAAAAATACGCAGATAAAAAAATAAAAGAAATAATCATGCGAGGCAAGGTGCCGATCATTGTGGGTGGTACAGGATTCTACATAGATGCTGTAGTCAATAATATTATTTTGCCTCAAGTAGAACCAAATAATAAACTGAGATATGAACTAGCTCAAAATACACCTGAGCAAAATTTTAAAATACTAAAGAAGCTAGACAAAACTAGGGCTAAAAATATCGACTCTAAAAATAACGTTCGCCTCATACGAGCGATAGAAATAGCTAAAGCTTTAGGCTTTGTACCCCACTTGGCGACCAGGTCGCCAAGTGAATATCAGTTTATCAAAATTGGTGTGAAGTTGCCTAAAGAAGAATTAGAGAAAAAGATTGAGAAAAGGGTGAAGTCTATGTTTAAATCTGGACTGTTAAAAGAAATTCAAAAATTAAAAAAAGTTGGTATTAGTGATAGACGCTTGAAAGAATTTGGTTTTGAATACAATTCCCCTACTCTAGACTCCGTCATCCTTGCTACAAAACAATACGCAAAAAGGCAAGACACTTGGTTTAAACGCGACAAAAATATAAAATGGTTCAAACCAAGCAAAGTCGAAGGTTTTACTCCAAAAGATTATAAAAAAATCCTTGACTACATAAATATTTATTTATCCCACTCAAAATCTCGTCCGTAGTGACCCCAGTTGGAAGTTGTAGTAAATTTTAATTCATCTAATTTCAAAAACTCTCTAATACCCTTTGGACTCAAATCATATCCTTGTATTTCTTCCTCTATCCCATCGACTACTACTACAGCCATTACAGGATCATTCTTGCCTATTGCGTATGCGAGTTTTGTTTCTACTATTTTTGCATTTTTATTTTTCAAATAATCCACCGATATTTTGCGAGCCATATACGCTCCAGAACGGTCGACTTTGGTATAATCTTTGCCAGAATACGAACCTCCACCGATAGTGACCTCTGGCCCATAATTGTCTATTATTAATTTCCTACCCGAGAGTCCTGTGTCCGCATCAAAACCACCCACACTCCATTCGCCAGCTTTGTTTATGATATACTCTTCTGCTTTGATTAAACTTTTTACCAAAATTAAAAGTTCTTCTGTTTTAGAATCTTGAAAACTTGCAATTACAGTTTGTATTTTATCACCATTTATCGTGACTTGAGTTTTGCCATCATAGGGATACACTTCGTATATCCTCATACACAAATCTCGCGCTAATGTGTATTCAAGAGGCAACAAATCCGTCGTCTCATTCGTAGCATAGCCTTTCATTATACCTTGATCGCCAGCTCCACCAGTATCCACCCCACGAGCTATTTCAGGACTTTGAGATACAATGTTTGAAATAACTTTATAATTCTCTCCGACAATATTTTTTACAATATTTTTAATATCAATTTGAGAATTACTTGTTACTTCGCCATTGATAGTGATCAAGTTGTGTCCTCCCATCACCTCTATTGCTACTCGGCTTTCTTTGTCATTTGCTAAATACGCGTCTAAAATAGAATCCGCGATGAAATCACATATCTTGTCTGGATGTTTTGGACTTACAAATTCTGCTGTTTTTGTATTTTGCATGGCGGGCGATGAGAGAATCGAACTCCCGCCAAAGGTTTTGGAGACCTTCGTTCTGCCACTAAACTAATCGCCCATATTTTTTAATATATCACAAAATAAATTATATTTCAATGAGTTTTTTAAAAAAAATAACCCTTAAGGGTTACTTTTTAGCTTCTTTGTGTTTGGTCTTTATTTTACACCATTTGCAAAACTTGTTGAGCTCTATCTTTTTAGTGACGAGTTTCTTGTTTTTACTTGACCAGTAATTTATGCGCTTACATGTTCCGCAAGCAAATTTTATAAGTCTATCTTGTGACATAAGTATATATTATCAGAAAATAACCTTTTTGCAAGCTTATTTGATAATTCTCTTGATCATAGGATTTATGCGATAAAAACGCTTGATAATAGGGTTTATGCGAGTGACTATCTCATAGTTGATAGTGTCAGAATCCTGCGCCATTACATCAGCTTCTGCATAATGCCCACCTTTGTCATTTTTTTTACCACCTATTATAGCTACTTCATCACCTATCTTTGCATTAATATTTGTCAGGTCTAAAACAATCATATCCATCGATACCCTAC
>JALYOD010000031.1 GCA_030857065.1 bacterium
GCTATAGATGGTCCAGACATTCTGTTTGTGCCTGTTGGTGGGGACACTCTTGATATTAAAGATTCTGCGAAACTCGCATCTTCACTCGAACCAAAACTAATAATTCCGATGGATTATGATACTAGTACTCTGAAGTCTTTTTTGAAAGAAATAGGCGAAGAAAAAGCCGAAGTCGTAGACAAACTCACCTTGAAAAAGAAAGATTTAGATGGGAAAGAAGGCGAGGTGATAGTCTTGTCAGCTGTTTAATTTTTTAGAATTATTTATGAAAAAAGTAATCCATCATTTAAGAGAACAACCCGAAGATGTACGCAGAAGTATTTTGCATATCACGATGATTGTTTGTGGTATTATTTTAATTATTGTGTGGATTTATACTTTGAAAAATAATTTTACGAATGTTAATACCCAGTCAGATATAAAAGAAAGCCTGGAACCATTAAAAGATTTGCAAGACAACATTATTGATGTTAATAATATTTAATATAGAAATATGGCTAAAGAAGAAGAAAATATAAAAGTTACAAATAGAGACATTATTCTACCAATAGACATTACTTTAGAAATGAAAGAATCATATTTGGCTTATGCCATGTCTGTTATTACTGCTCGCGCACTACCTGATGTGCGTGATGGTCTGAAGCCTGTACACCGTAGGATATTGTATGCTATGCATGAAATGGGCCTGACCGCTTCTGCGCGTTTTCGTAAATCTGCCGCAGTAGTTGGAGATGTATTAGGTAAATATCATCCACACGGTGATGTGGCTGTTTATGACTCTATGGTGGGTATGGCACAAGAATTCTCATTCCGTTATCCATTCATATTGGGTCAAGGCAACTTTGGTTCAATAGATGGCGACAATGCCGCTGCTATGCGTTATACCGAAGCCAAGATGGCCAAGATTTCTAGTGAGCTTTTGCGTGATTTAGAAAAAGATACAGTGGATTTCCGATCAAACTACGATCAAACACGTAAAGAACCCATAGTATTTCCTTCTTCTGTACCGGCTTTACTTTTGAATGGTACTTTGGGTATTGCTGTTGGTATGGCTACTAATATTCCCCCACATAATTTATCCGAAATAGTAGAAGCAACCAATCATTTAATAGAAAATGAAAACGCTACAACTGAAGATTTGATGCAATTTGTCAAAGGTCCAGATTTTCCAACAGGAGGTATTGCTTATGGTTCCAAAGACATGTTGCATGCATATTCTTCTGGGCGCGGTGGTGTAGTTTGTCGAGGTGAAGCAGAAATAGTAGAGAACAAAAGTGGTAATTTTCAAATTATCATAACTTCTATTCCTTTTCGCGTAAACAAATCTAATTTGATCGTAGCCATAGCAGAACTCGTTCAAGAAAAAAAGCTCGATGGTATCAAGGGTCTTCGTGATGAATCCACTCGAGACATTCGTGTTGTGATAGATTTGAAAAATGGAGCATATCCAGAAAAAGTTTTGAATTATATTTACAAAAATACACAGCTAGAACAGAATTTCAACTTCAATATGGTGGCACTAGTGGATGGAGTGCCACAGACTCTATCTTTAAAATCTATTTTGTCTCAATTTATTTTACATCGCAAAGAAGTTGTTCGTCGAAGAAGTGAATATGATTTACGTAAAGCAGAAGAACGTGAACACATATTGCTCGGTCTCAAAAAAGCATTAGATTTTATTGAAAAGGTTATCAAAACCATAAGAGCGTCCAAAGACGGCCCTACTGCAAAACTTGCTTTGATGAAAGAATTTAAATTCTCTGAATTACAAGCACAAGCCATTCTAGAAATGCGACTCCAAAAACTTGCAGGACTTGAGCGTAAACTCATTGAAGAAGAATTAAAAGAAAAACAAAATTTTATAAAAGAAATCAAAGAACTTCTAGCTTCTCCAAAGAAAATGTTGAAAGTTATCGCGACTGAACTCAAAGAAATTGGTGAAAAATACAAAGATGAAAGACGTACACGTATAGTCAAGGGTGGTGTAAAAGAAATAAATGATGAAGACCTTATTCCCGACAAAGAAACTATGTTAGTTCTAACCGCTGGTGGATATATCAAATGCACTGATCCATCAGAATACCGTGCTCAAAAACGTGGTGGCGTAGGAGTAGTTGACCTTGAAACCAAAGAAGAAGACTTCGTCACGATGCTTGCCTCTGGTTCTACTCACAGTGATGTATTATTCTTCACTAATCTAGGTAAAGCATATCAAATCAAAATGTATGACATCCCAGAGGGAAGACGTGCTACTAAAGGCAAGTCTATAATGAATTTTATTTCACTTTCTGGTGAAGAAAAAGTCACATCTATTTTATCAATGCCTAAAGAACTTAAAAACTCAACTATTTCCTTGATGCTCATTACCAAAAATGGTACTGCAAAGAAAATGTCTGGCGAGAGTTTCAAAGACGTACGTCGTAGTGGAATTATTTCTATCAAATTAGATAAAGGCGATCAACTTATTTCTGCATTATTAACTGAAAAGGGTGATCAAGTTATGATAGCTACTTCTGGTGGTCAATCTATACGATTCAAAGAATCCGACATTCGTGAGATGGGACGTACTGCAGGAGGTGTACGTGGTATCAAGCTTGCTAAAACTGATGAAGTGATCAGTGTGGATGTTATTAAAAAAGATCAAAAAGACGGCACATTTCTTTCTATGAGCGCTAATGGTTTCGGTAAGAAAACTCCACTTAAAGAATACAAAGTACAAAATCGTGGCGGTTCTGGTATTAAAACAGCTAAAGTTACCTCTAAAACAGGCAAAATCATTGTGGCTAAAGTCATTACTGGTGAAGAAGACGAATTGATAGCAATGTCCAAAAAAGGCCAAGTCATCCGTACTGCCCTCAAAGACATACCATCTCTCGGTCGCCAAACTCAAGGGGTCACCATCATGCGCCTCCGCGTAGGAGACGGTATTGCTTCACTTACTTGCATTTAAAACTCTCAAACATACTTGGCGACCAGGTCGCCAAGTGAGGCTATGCCTCAAATTCTTTATATTTTTCTTTGTTTATTTTAATATTCTCTAGAGAAGAAAGAGCAAATTCCTCATATTCTTTTATTGAGCGGAATTGTTTTAAAATAATATCTTTTTTAGTGCAAATATTTAAAGGTGATTTTGCATCAATATACTCATTCCAACTTGACTTTCCCAACTTAGCGACCTGGTCGCCAAGTGAAGATTTTTGTTTGTCATTTAGGTTTACGTACACACTCGCGTGAAGCAGATACTCATTTGAATCTATATGATGGGATTTAAAAGGACCTTGAAATAACGAACCTGATCTTTTTTCTTTTTTATTAAAATACCAAGAATATCCACCTTGTAATCTTTTCATAAATTTACTTATACCATTTTCCGCTACTTGTTCTAGTATAAAATGGAAGTGATTAGTTTGAATATTATAGGTTACAAAATTTACCAGTGGTTTATTTTTTGTTTTGTCTTTTAGAAAATTTTGCTCATACATACTTCCAGTGAGTTCTGTGGAATTAAAAGTTTGCATACACTCAAAAAAACGCTCAAGATCTTTTTGATTCATGAAAATATCTCTTTTGTCAACACCTCGATTTAGTATATGATAAATTTCACCAACAACTAATTTAACTTTTCTTACACCCATATATTTACAGTATATCACTTGGCGACCAGGTCGCCAAATCCATTAAGTGTTCAACAAGTAGGGTTGTATTTTATTCTAAAATATTAGACAATAATATTGATATTTTTATTTCAATGTTTTTTAAAAATTAAATAAAATGAAAAATTTTAAAGTATTTTTGTTTTGTATTATTTGTTCAACAAATCTGAATGCTCAAAATGATAAGACATACATTAAGTTTTATAAAACTAGCATTCAAAATGAATTTTTGGTTAGGATTTTCTTTTTCGTACCTGATAGTTTTATTGTTGATTTACATAGTACTACCTTGTCTTTGGTGAATAATAGAGAAGATTCAATTGATTTGGCGGAATACAAAGTCATTAAATTTGTGAATGAAAGTAACCCTCTTCTTGGCATTTTTAATTTAGATGAATTTGACGTAGGAAAATTTGTTAAATTGCATTTTGTTTTTAAAAATAAATACAACACTACAAATTATACAAGAACAGAATACTATGCTTTAGTACTTGATGAGGGTTTTAAAATTTTTTATGAGAATAATAATTCTAATAGTATTATTATGTATTTTAATGACAATTTGTATAGAGATATAATGTTATTTAATTCTTTGGGTCAAAATATAAAAAAATTCACTTCGGTGCATTCCGGGAGTACTATTACTGTGAATCATTTAGCCAAAGGTGTGTATTATCTATACCATAAAGATTTTATATCTAAAAAGATTTTTTTAAAATAAACAGGTCAATATGCCCATTGACAAGTAGCGCTACGACACCCCTTTTTTCGTAGTGCTATTTTTATTTATCTTTAGTATAATTAATGAGTGTTTTCTAATCCATTAAAAAATTTGAAGCAATTTGGTCT
The DNA here is from genome assembly GCA_030857065.1 of bacterium. GTDB lineage: Bacteria > Patescibacteriota > Minisyncoccia > Phycocordibacterales > UBA9973 > UBA9973. Next base: position 4,503 of record JALYOD010000031.1, read on the forward strand.
ACGGGAAGATATGATAGTTGCAGACTTGGGAGCTGGAACAGGCTTTTATGCTATACCAGCAGGAGAGATAGTCTCCTCTGGTAAAGTTTATGCTATTGAGATCAACAAAGATTTCTTAAAAACTATCACACACAAAATCAAAGACCATCATTTGAATAACGTAGATGTTATTTTGGGTGATGTCGAACGTAAAGGTGGCACCAAAATAGCTGACAGTGTAGTAGATGCTGTAATAGTATCCAATATTTTGTTTCAAGTAAATGACAAGATTAATTGCTTAAAAGAAATAAATAGAATTCTAAAACCCAAAGGCAAAGTCTTGTTGATAGATTGGGATTCAGATATATTTGTGGGTACTATGAAGTCTCGTTTTGTATCCAAAGACCAAGCCCAAAAGATATTTGTAGACCATGGGTTCCTTTTTGATAGGGAAATAGATGCAGGCGAACATCATTATGGTATAATATTTTTTAAAGGACAATAATATATTCTGATAATTTGGACTAATATGTATAAAAATAATGAAAGAGAATTTTAAAATCATCATAATAGTAGTTTTTATAGCAGGAGCAGTCTTGTCTGTTTTTGTATTCTCTGGAGCTATACCTATAGGCAAAAAGACAGATACTACGGTGGCCAAAGGCACTGTAGTGTTGTGGGGTACAGTGAAAGCCTCTGCCATGTCTCCACTTTTGGAAGAATTCAATAATGTCAATACTAGTTTTTCTGTGAAATATGTAGAGAAGAATTCAGCTATTTTTAATCAAGCACTATTGGAAGCCATCGCTTCGGGTGGAGGCCCTGACATGTTCTTATTGCCTGATGATTTAATTTTTGATTATTATAATAAAATTTACTTGATTCCTTATGCGGGATATCCTTTGGTTACTTTCAAAAATACTTTTGCCGGAGCAGGAGAGGTTTTCCTTACTTCTTCTGGTATCCTTGCTTTTCCAGTGACGATAGATCCGATAATGATGTATTACAACAGAAGTACATTAGATAATAATAACATTACAACACCACCTTCATATTGGGATGATTTTATAACTTTAGCTCCCAAATTAACTCAAAAAGATGAGAATAAAAAAATCATAAAGTCTGCCATTGCTTTGGGACAATTCTCTAATATTAATAATGCCAAAGCTATTCTTTCTACTTTATTTTTGCAAACTGGTAGCAAGATGGTAGTAGAGAGTGGAGGACGTTTTTATTCTGATTTTGGACCTACTGCTATAGCTAAACCAGACTCCGCACTAGCTTTTTATTCTAGCTTCGCTGATCCTAGCAAAGATTATTATTCTTGGAATAGACTTCTGCCTAATTCTTTAGAATTCTTTACTGCTGGTGACCTAGCATTCTATCTAGGCTTTTCTAGTGAGTTGCCACAAATAATAAATAAAAACCCAAACTTGAATTTTGCTGTTACATCCATACCTCAGATCAAAAATGCAAATAATAAAAGCACTTACGCTCGTGTCAGCGGCATTGCTATTTCTAAATTCTCTAAAAATATCAATACAGCTCTCGTGGCATCGAGCTTGCTCGCTAGTGGTACTTTTGCTAATAATTTAGCTAATAGTTTAGCTGTAGCACCAGCGACTAGAGGAGGGCTTGCGATAAAACCTACAGACCAATATTTCCCATATTTCTATACATCAGCTTTGTATGCAAAGAGTTGGATAGATCCTTCTGCTTTAAGTACCAATGACATTTTCAAAAAGATGGTTGATGAAGTATTATCCAATAATAGCGGGCCAGCGGAAGCTATCGCAGAAGCTTCGAGTCAGATAGATTTTTTATTAAATAAATAATATGAAAAATATAACTAATTTTCTAATCTTTGTTTTTTTGTTAACAGTTTATATTCTTCCATCTTTTGTTTTGGCGCAAGAGCAAAATTTGGTCCCGTGTGGCACAGAGAGGTCAGAAATTCAATATAAGGTCAATGAAGACGGTTCAAGGGGTAAACAAATAGAAGGCACTGGTGATGTGAGCAATCCTTGTACATACACTCATGTATTTGAATTGGTGAACAATATAGTGGACTTTATTTTGAAAAAGCTGGCTGTACCTATAGCCGCTATTGGCATATTTTATGCAGGTATACTGATGGTTTTCTCTGGTGGTAGTGATGAACAAAAAGGTAAAGCCAAAAAAATATTCACTGGTATAGCCATCGGACTTATTTTTGTGGCAGGGTCATGGCTATTGGTCAAAACCGTATTGTCTATAGTTGGGTATAAAGACATTGGTGATATTTTTTAATATATAATATAATAAATCTATGAATTTAAGTTTAAATTTAATGAAAAAAACTCTAGTGTATGCATCAATGTTTGTATTTGTTTTTTCTGTCGTTTTATTTCCAGTTGCATCTTTTGCTTCTCATGTGCAGGGAGATTTGACAGAAGGGCATAATGGGGCAGAGGGTGATTTGAGTGACACTGACAATAATGCTGGCAATGACACTATAACTAAACTCAAAAACCCTATTGAAGTAGACAATTTGAATGACTTCATCAAGACCATTCTAGAAGGCGCTATCAAGATAGGCATACCAATAGTAGCCATAGCCATCATATATTCTGGCTTCTTGTATGTCACAGCTATGGGCAATGAAGAAAAGCTCAAGACTGCCCACAAAGCCATAACTTATACTTTGATAGGAGCGGCATTATTACTCGGTTCGTGGGCCATAGCGCAACTCATTTCAGACACAGTATTAGCATTATAAATTATTATTTTAATTACAATGAATATAAAAAATATTAAAAAACTTGTTTTGTTCTTTAGTTTAGTTTTGATGTTTGTATTGCCTTTCGTTTCTAGTGCGCAAACCCACACAACTCCTGGTTCAGCATATACTGTACCAGACCAAGGCGGAGGACGATCTACCCTAGCTGATGCATCTAGTAGAGGATGTTTTGACACTTATGACAAAGATGGCAAGAGATTGGGTAGCTTGTTCAACTACGCTTCGTGTATCATTGTAGACTCTATTGTGCCGTTACTTTTCGCTGTAGCATTGGTGGCATTCCTCTACGGAGTAGTGAAGTTCCTAATGAATGCCGACAATCAAGAAGAAGCTGACAAAGGTAAGAAATTCATGATTTGGGGTATTGTGGCACTCGCTGTTATGTTCTCAGTTTGGGGACTAGTAGGCATACTACGCAGTACTTTTGGTGTCACGAATTCCGCTATCCCCAAGTTGCCGGTTTAAATATTTGTTTTGTTTGTAGGTATGATATAATTAGTGTGTGTTTATAATGCCTATTTATTTAGGAAAAATTATTATTAAAAGGTCGTTTGTATATTATTATTAAAATTGTTTTTAAAAATTATGAAAAATAAATTGTTGAGTCGGTATTTGATGAGTTTTGGAATATTAATGTTAGTATTGGTTTCTGTAATAGGTCCTTCTACGGCTTTTGCGCAAGGAGTAAGTCAAGATTGTGAAAGTTTAATTTCACAAAATCGTACTGGAGTTCAGATTATTAACGGTGTTCCAGTACCGGTAGAGAGAACTGGTACGAATCTTCAATTTGTTATTTGTCGTATTAGTCAACTTTTGAATACAATAGTTCCAATACTTATCATATTAGGTGTTATATTCTTTATCTGGGGAGTGGTCACTTATGTTATTGCTCAAGACGACGAAGCAAAGACTCGTGGACGAGACCTTATGATATATGGTCTTATCGGTCTCTTGGTTATTGTATCTATGTGGGGACTTGTAGCAATACTCAAAAATACTTTCGGTATTTCTGGTACTACTACTATCAATGTGCCTTGTATTCCTTCGCCCGGAGTAGAATGTAGAAATTAATAAATTTATGGATTTATTTTTCGTCAATATAGCTTATGCTGGTGTGGATGACTTCATCCACAATGTGAATAGACTGATATTAAATCCCTTGATTGGTTTGATGTTTGCTGTTGCTCTCGTGTTCTTTTTCTATGGAGTTGTTGAATTCCTTTGGAATGCTGACAATGAAGAAGCTCGCACAATGGGCAAGAAGCACATGCTCTGGGGCATAGTTGGTCTATTCATTATGATGAGTGTGTGGGGCATACTCCAATTAGTCTTGGACACTCTAGACATCAAAGGCATTAATCCCGAAAAAGGCACAGTAAAGCTTAATGACTACAATCCAACCATTCCTCCTAAATAAATTATATAAATTTGGAAATAAAAAAAGCGCCTTACGGGGCGCTTTTTTGGTTCGACACTTTAGCCAAACCTATTTTTTTTTCCGCATGAGATATATCTCAAACGGTTCTGTTTCGTCGGTCCGTAGTTCGATCGGACCAGCTTTTGCTCCTCTAGGCATTTCAAAAATGCCGTCGGGAGGATAGTAAGTCCACTCATCCATGCCAGTATATTTTGCATAGAATGCATGATTTTTGGCCAGTAGTCGGAATTTGTAATTTACTTTACTTGTAGTCTTTATTACTCCTTTCTCCACCGTGTAATTCTTAATCAATCTGTAGTCTTTGTATTCTGATCTTGAACTGCCCCACCATTTTGGTATTATGATAAGAACAACAATAAAAAATACTAATACAGCAGTTATCCAAAAAATTATTTTCTTCACTTTTTTTGTTTTTATTCTTTAACTAAAATTGTTTTTTTCACATCACTGTCACCAGTGAATTCATACTCGCGATAATTCGCTAGCATTTGAGCTTTCACTATGCGGTGTGCAGCTTTTATATCTTCTGGAGCATTTGTTCCTTTCATCAGTTCGTTCACTGAATCCTGAAAGGCTTTCATCTTTCTAATTGTCTTCCTCGCTTCATCTGTTTCTTTAGAGAAATCAAGATCCGTCAGAGCATTTTTTTTAATTCTAATGCCGTACTCCTCACACTCATTTTCGAGAACACGTTTATCTAAAGCTTCTTCTTGTGTTTTTTTAGCATCTTCTGATATGTGTGAAGCTAACCAAGTAGATGTTTTGAGATCGTTTGAAATTTTTATAGAAGCAGCTATATATGCTTCTGTTGTTTTTATAAACTTCCTCATGTTTTTATCTCTATCATTCTCTGTATTTACTATATATAGAGTTCTCCACGTATAACTCATATCATCATCTTTTGCTGATGATATTTCACTATCAAATGTTTCCAGATTTTTTATAATGTCTACATTTCTAAAAAATCTTTGTAACGGAGACACCCAGTTGGTGCCAGGCCAACAAAGGTAAATTTTACCTGAAATGATACCTTGATAGGCATCACACTCATTAGGCTTTGTTTCTTTTAAACGGTTCATTAAAAAACCGCTTGATGCTAATATTTCTATTAGGATTAATATCCAGAAATCAGTAGATTCAAATTCTATTTCATATACAGAATAGAATATTAAAAAAAGAATTAATATCAATACCACTAATATAATTAAATATAATAGTATATAAGATAAAAATCCCACGATTAGGCGTTTAGTTGTTTCAGAATTCATTTTTTGTTTTTTTGTTTAATAAAATAGTTATCTCCAATCCCTCATAAAAGGGAACAGGGATAACTATTTATTAAACAAAAATTATTTTTCAAAAAACATATATAAAAATATATTACACATATAGTGTAGCATAAAGTCAAGCAAAAGTCAAGCTTTTTGCTATTAAATAGGCAAGTAAAATTAAAATAAAATTAGCTGACAAAATACAAAAATCCACATACCTGACATGTGGATTTTTGTTGTTATTTATAATTTATATCTAGAATATTAAGCGTGTTTGAGCGGAGCGTGTTTTTCTTCATTAGTACGAGTTACTTTTCTCCAAACCACTACGATCAATGCTATAAGTCCTGCAAGCAATATCCATTCTATTAAAGTATTTGGGAGGAAGCTGGAATCTTTTGAAGATGATAATGCATTTGCACTTTGGTTGCCATAGTACTCATTGTCATAACCATTGTTATTGATGGTACTTCCAGTGTAGATATTGTTCTCATCTTCACAAGATATTTTGTATTCTGTATCTTTAGCAAGAACGATACTAGCTGTTTTCCTTTTAGTTGTTACAGCTTTTCTGACTGTAGTAGCACCTTGTACTTGGCCAGAATTACCATTGATGACATTGTAAGCTACAGCATTCGAGTATCCACCAGATGGAGCAGGATTAAATACACTTACTCTGTGTGTTCCTAATTGTGTCATATCATTCGGCGTTAGCTTCATTTGAAGTCTAGTAGAGTCAATATACGCAGTAGGGCGGTTAGAACCATCATATCGCGCTATAGAATTTGGAGTAAAGTTCGAACCTACGATAGTCACTATTTTCTCGCCAGAGTTCAGATAGCCATAACTAGGATTAATAGAAATAATATTCGGAATAGGGTTTTGAATGTCATTACTTTGATAAGCATAATCATATTCAGTAATAACGTATTCAGCTTTTGAAACATAAGCAGCAGCATTTTGGGTTGTAGCCACTATAACTCCCCCTAGAATAACCATTAATATTAAGGTCTTTCCTATTAAGTTTTTGTAATTTAATTTAAACATACCTATAGTATAGCATATCTGAAATCAAATGTCAAGCTCCAAACAATAGCAATAAAAATAAGGTAAATAAGCTTGTTTTTATGGGTATATTTATGTATAATTCTTCTGCTATCTATTTTTGCCCGGATGGCGGAATTGGTATACGCGCACGACTTAAAATCGTGTCTCGTAAGGGATGTGGGTTCGACCCCCACTCCGGGCACCATGCGTCCTTAGCTCAGCTGGTAGAGCAGATCCCTCTTAAGGATAAGGTCGAAGGTTCGATCCCTTCAGGACGCACAAAGTGCAAAGGCACTACAATACAATAACATGGGCAAGTGGCGGAATTGGTATACGCGTTAGTCTTAGGAACTAATGTCGCAAGACTTGAGGGTTCGAGTCCCTCCTTGCCCACATGAGAAAATAAAAAACACGATATATATCGCATTTTTATTTTGAGGCCTGGGGCGGAATCGAACCGCCGTATATTCCTTTTGCAGAGGAATGCCTTACCACTTGGCTACCAGGCCGTAGCTATATCTTATTTCTGCCTCAACAATTCATCTATTCTTTGTCTATTCTTCTCACCCAAATCTATTGCTACTTCTAAAAAAGGAATTGTTTTCATTTCGAGGTTTTGTTTTAAGAATTCTCTCATTTGACCTCTTTTCCTTTTAGTGAATTCCAAAGCATTTTGTTCTTTATCTGCTGGCAATACAGTTATATATACTGTCGCTCTTTTGAGGTCTGGTGATATAGAAACAGAGGTAACACTCAAAAGGGAAGTATGATTGTTCTCGCGATTCAAGAATTGCGCTACTAATTCTTTAATAAGGTTGCCCACTTTTTCTTGTCTATTGTTAGATGTATCAGTTGAATGTTGCATATATTTATCTTTGTACCATATTAAAGGATTCTAATGTGTCACCAGCGACTATTTCTATTTTGGATTCTATCATCATTCCGCATTCGTCACCTTCTTCCACTTTGCTAGTTTTCATTTTGCCTTTTTCTAAGTTCACTATTTTACCACGACCTATTTCAAAATCACGACGCATTATTTTAATATTGTTATCCAACAACAAAAATCCTTCCAGAACTTTACCACCCACTATTTGTTTCTCTTTGGTGCGAGAAAATGCTTTGATAATTTTCAATTTGCCTGTAGTTTCTAGAGTTTCGATTTTTGGTTTTCTTGTTTCCATTTCTTGTATTAGCCATTCTGTAATCTTATAAATAATATCAAAATATGATATAGCCACTCCAAGGCGTTCTGCCAAATCTCGCGCATTCGCATCAGCTTTGACATTGAAGGCTATGACGATGGCATTAGTCGAAGTTCCGATATTTTTGATGTCAGATTCGGACACAGGACCCTCACCACTGCCAATGACTTTGAATACAGCTGTATCTGATTTTATGTTTTCTATTTCTTTTGTTATAGCTTCTAGAGATCCAGAAACATCAGCTTTGAGTATTATTGGAATTATTTTTTTATCTTTATCTTCTGTGTTGGTAGTTGTGGTTTTAGTGTTGGTATTATTTTGGTTATTTTTAATATATTCTAGCGCCTCATCTTTACTTTTGAAAGTTTTAAACTCACTGCCTATTTTGGGTATTTTATCAAAACCAATAAGCCTAATAGGGGAGGACATAGATGCTTCAGTTATCATTTTACCTTGAAAATTTTCCATCATACGAGTCGCACACAAACTCTCTTCAGATGCCACAAACATTCCACTCTTGATATAGCCATTTTTGATAATCAATGAACTAGAGATACCTTTCTTTGGATTGAGATTCGCTTCTATAATGTAGCCGGATGCCAACTCTTCATTATTGCCAGTAAAATTCTCCAGCTCAGATAAAATTAAAATCAAAGAAAGTAATTCGTCTACACCTTGACCACTTTTAGCAGATATAAGAGCAAAAGGAATTTTGCCACCATAATTTTCCAAATACATTTCATTTTCAGCCAAAGCCATTTTTGTTTTTTCTATGTCAGCTTCAGGTTTGTCTATTTTGTTTATTGCAACAATAAAAGGTATTTTACTTTCCTCGATAGTTTTGTATGCTTCTATCGTTTGTTGTTTGACTCCTTCTGTGGCAGATACTATCAGAATAGCAATGTCTGCAACTTTCGCTCCACGTTCACGCATTTTAGAGAAGGCTTCATGACCAGGAGTATCTAAAAATGTGATTTTCTTGTCTTTATTATTTTCACCTGCCTGTGCAGGCAGGCCTTTATGCAAAACTTCGTATGCAGAAATATGCTGAGTAATACCTCCAGCTTCACCGTCAACTACATTTGTTTTCCGAATGTAATCCAGAAGGGTGGATTTGCCATGGTCAATATGACCCATTATTACAACAACAGGTGGGCGTTCTATTTGGTTATCATTTTGATTTTTATTCATTTAATTAATTGACTTTTGCTTTCATTAACACTTCTTTCTCTTCTTCTGTTAGTTCATAAGTAGATGTGCCTTTCTTGATAGGTTTTGCGAATATGCTCATTCTGTCTCTTGAATAAAGACTAGAAATAATCACACCATCATTTTCTTCATTTAATAATGAAATAGCAAAACTTTGATTTGAACCTTGATCAGGGAAAGGATTGAATCTGATAGTTTCTAATCCACGAATGCTTTGGCGTAATTTGTTGTGTATGTCTTTGAGCTCTTTTTCAGTTTGTATTTTACTTTCGTTTAATTTTCTCATTTCATTTTCAAGAATTATGATAGTGTCTTCCAAATCCTTTGCTTTTTTACCTAGGAAAAATCTTTTGAGGCGTTTTTCAGTACTATATATCCAAAATATACCGAATATGGATATAAGGCTAAACAAAACAAAAAAAATGATTTGGAGTTGTGTAATCATGTCATTTCAATATATACTATTTTTATGGCTAAAACAAGTAAAAAGATATATATGGATTATGCTTCTAGCGTAGAGCCTAATGCTGGTTCAATACATGCAATGGGAGTAAAAAGTAAAAATAGGCTTGAAGAGGCTCGCACAAATGCGTCTTTGATTTTGAATGCACATAAAAATGAAATTATTTTCACTAATGGTGGAACAGAGAGCAACAACATAGCCATACAAGGAGTTGTTTGGAATACCACATTTTTCCCACATATTATTACGACCAACATAGAGCATCCTTCTATATTAGAAACTTTTAAATTATTAGAAAAGAGAAAATTGGCAGAAATAACTATAATAG
>JALYOD010000033.1 GCA_030857065.1 bacterium
CTATTAGTATCTACCTTAGGGATAGATCCCAAAGGCATAGATACAGTCAACATAGGCAACAAAACAAATGACTCCACGAAACGTATATAATTTTTATTTTTCATAACATAGCAGTTATGCTCTGCTAAACTCAAATCTGTAAATTAAAAAAGCCTTTAATTTATAAGCTAAAAATGAATTTAGGCATATAACTTAAGGACTCACTAATAATATGATAGCATACTCCAATATAAAAGTCAATAGTTATGCCATAGTTTTAGTATCTGTCAAACAGAAAATAGCTTGTAAAATAAAGGTATTTTCTGTTTTTGTATTTGACAAATTTAATAAAAAATTGTTTAATTTTAAACTTGTGGACAAGTTTTCTATATTTGCAAAGATTTCTATTTCAAAGTAGTATAGATATATGCAAAATATCCTTAAAAATGAGGTTTTCTCTATTGTTGACCAACTCAAAAAGGAAGGCAAAATTGCTTTGGCCCAAGCAATAGAGGACAATTGGGATCTAACCCTAATGGAATATTCGAATAAAATACAAAAATACAATACAACCAAACCAATGGAGAGTATTTTAAATCAAGCACTAAATACAGAGTTCTAACGTCTAGACTACAAACAAGCTGAAATTGCGAAAATACTAGAATTTTTACAGAAGCATAGGGTTTTGCAAACTGCCCCTCATATTTCCCCCACTCAAAAACCTAGATACTTTTTTATAAACTACCTATCTTCCCTTGCTCTCAAAAAAGAAGACTATTTCCCTGTAGCTATGTTCTCGGGCATACCCTTCTCCAACAAAACTCGCCCTGGGCGACTTTGTAAAACTGATGGCGACATCAACCTAATACCTTCTAGTATGCAAGATGAGTTGGTCTACCAATCTAAAATTTCAGAAAAAACCATAGAAATATTTGAGAAATTAGACCCAAAAATAAAGAAACTTCTGCCTAATATGAAAAATGATATGGATTATACCAAGTGGGCGCTAAAAGCTGTACAAAAAATTGAGCACAATTTTTTGTACAGCAAGCCTGTATGTTTTGACTACAACGAAGTAGCCAAGAATTATCTTCTTTTAGCATTACAAGACGGAGCCCACCCTATTTGCCAAATATTATTTAATGAGAGTAATCTCAAAATCTTAGAACGTGAATTTAAAGATGAAGTATTATTCTACCACCCTCATAAAAATGGCAAATACATAGAAACAAGTTCATATTACCTCAAACTAGGCGCACTCCAATCGAATAAATACAAAATTCTTCTAAACAAAGAAAACTTAATAAAAGAATTAGAAAACAATTCTCTTTGTGTGGGGTTGCCTTTAGGGTTTTTGATCTACTCTTTTTTGAATGATTTTATGTGTGCTGGAAGTTTTGCTCAAGTAGAATACTTGCCAAAGTACAAAAACAAATTTATGCAAATACCTATTTTGAAAGAAAAAATAAAAAATGCGCCGACAGGGGTACTCACTACTGGAGGGTTCAAAGATGATCTGAATTTACATCCACTCGATCTACACCTCGATCCTTCTTTGAAAGATAAAGTTAATTTTAAAAAATATGAGGATACACTTTTTGGTGAAGCCATACTGGCCATCAAAGATGTATTGCTTTACCAAAACTATTCTGGTAATTATCAAGATAAAAAAGAAAATAAAAATATTAAAAATAGCTCAAAACAAAAATCCAAAGTGCACTTTATCGGCATCTGTGGCAAAGGCATGTCTGGCCTCGCTATAATGCTCAAGCAAAAAGGTTATGTAGTCTCTGGTTCTGACGAAGGATTCTACGAACCTGTCGCTGGACTATTGAAGAAAAATAAAATAAAAATATACACTCCACACAAAAAAGAAAATATTCCGCTCGACGCTGACTTTATTATCATCGGGCGTCATGCCAAGCTCGTGCCAGAGACCAACAAAGAGGTCAAGATGGCTTTTGCTTCAGGTATACCTATCAAATCCCTACCAGAGGCAATAGGCGACTTGATCAAAGGCAAGACCAACACAGTCATCGCTGGAAGTTTTGGTAAAAGCACCATGACTGCACTCGTCTCACATTGTTTGGTTAGTGCTCAAAAAGACCCCTCGTATTTTATTGGGGCCGTACCACTAGGCTTTAAACAAAATGCTTATTTAGGCAGTGGCAAAGACTTCATACTAGAAGGTGACGAATACCCTTCAGCCAACTGGGACAATAATTCTAAATTCCTTTATATGCGTCCGACGAATGCCATACTGATCTCCGGCGAGCATGACCATATTAATGTATTCCCTACGGAACAAGAATATGTAAAACCGTATGAGAAATTTGTAGCACTCCTTCCAAAAGACGGTCTTTTGGTAGCCTGCAAGAATGCCAAAAATGTTTTAAAAATTTCTAAAAAATCTAAAAGCAAAATAGTATTTTATGACCTGAAAGACAAAACATCTTGGCATGCGGAGAATATAATCTATGGCACGCAGACTACCTTTGACTTGTATAACAAAAATCAAAAAATTACAAACTTAGCCACGACACTACTCGGCAAACATAATATTGAAAACATAATCGGTGCATCTTCCTTTTTGTTAGAGAAGAAATTATTAAACAAAATAGAATTGCAAAAAGCTATACTATCCTTCAAAGGAGTTTCAGGCAGGATTGATTTGAAAACAAAAAAGTCATCAGTTTTAATATACGAAGGATATGGCTCGTCGTATGCCAAAGCCAAGTCTGTCTTTGAAGCTTTGAATTTGCACTATCCAAATAAAAGACTCATCACAGTCTTCGAACCTCACACATTTTCTTGGCGTAATCATGATGCAAAAGTGTGGTATGAAAATGTTTTTAACACTTCTGACATAGTCATCATTCTACCTCCACCTATCCATGGTGCCTCTACCCATGCCCAAATGTCCCAAGACAATATAGTGCAGATAGTAAAAAAATATAGAAAAATAGTGTATGCTCCAACCACAGAACAAGAAACTCTAGAAATATTAAAAAGTATTTTAAACCATGACGACCTCCTAGCCCTCATCACCTCTGGCTCCCTCTACGGCCTAACCTCCTCCATCCCCCACCTCGCCGAAAAACTGTTCCCGAAGAAATAGTCGCTTATCTCACTTGGTCACTTGGTGTCACTTGGCGGTTAAACCGCCAAGTGAATTATTTCAAAAGTTTTTTATACTCTTCCATGTCGTTAAAGTGGTGTTTGATGCCTCGGATTTCTTGGTAAGTTTCGTGGCCTTTGCCGGCGCATAGGATGATATCGCCACTTTGGGCGAGTTTGATGGATTCAGCTATGGCTTCGCCTCTATCTACAAAGACTTTTATTTTTTTTAGCTCATCCGTAGACAAGTCTGTCTTCATCTCATTTATTATTTTCATTGGGTCTTCAGAGCGAGGGTTGTCAGATGTAAATATCGCAATGTTTGATAATTGCGCACCAAGCTTCCCCATGACTCTACGCTTCATATTGTCTCTATCTCCACCGCAACCAAATACAGCAATTATTTTAATTTGCATATTCTGCGGAAGACCGGCTTCCGCAGAATATGAAGATATTATAGATCTAGCTGTGGACAAAACATTCTCGAGAGCATCTGGTGTGTGTGCATAGTCTACTATCACGATGACACCACTCGATGCAATGTAATGTTCAAAGCGTCCAACTGGTGGTTCTATATTTTCTAAAATTTTATTAACACGCTCCATATCAAAACCAAGCAATTTGCAGGCGCTCCAAACTGAAAGTAAATTGTAAGCATTAAATTTACCTAAAAGTTTAGACTTTACCAACTTGGCGGTTAAACCGCCAAGTGTAATTTCAAGTGTGATACCAGAAAAATCTAATTTTGTAATTTTACTTTGAAAATACTGAGCCTGCGGACGTCCAAAGTCCGAAATTTTAAACCCATATGCATATTTTTGAGCTTTAATATTCTCAAGCATTAATGCACCATGCTCATCGTCACTATTAGAAAGTGCGAAGGCAGAAGAAGGCAACATCTTGAAAAATTTCTTTTTCGCATTAAAATAATTCTCCACACTTTTGTGATAATCTAGATGGTCGTGCGTCAAATTAGTAAAAATTCCACCGGTGAAATCTATCCCAGCTACTCTATTCTGATCCATAGCATGACTTGATACTTCCATAAATACATATTCCACTTTTTTCTCAGTCATCTTTTTTAATAATTTATTTAAATTTATTGGGTCCGGAGTAGTGTGTGTGGCAGGTATTACCTCATCTAAAATTCTATTCTCTACTGTAGAAATAAGTCCTGCTTTATAACCAAGCTCACAAGCTACTTTATAAAGTAAAGTTGCTGTAGTAGTCTTACCATTTGTGCCTGTCACCCCGACTATCTTCAGCTCCTTGCTCGGGTTACCATAAAAGTGCATTGATGCCAAAAGTGCGATAGCCCTTCTTTTTATTTTAAAAAATTTAATTAAATTTTCCATAAAATTATTTAGTTAATTTTTTATTTGGTTTAACTAAAACTTTCTGTTTTATATTCTTAAATCTTTCTGTCTTTTTACCATCTACCACAATATTCTCTAAAAACATCTTCTTTGGTCGAGCCCATATAACTCCATCTTCAAGGTGAATATACACTACCGTTGCCTCCTCTGTCTCAGTATGAAATGCTTCACAAAGCACCTTCATAGTGTACCCCTTATAATGCCTATACAATCCTCCGATTTCTAATTTTTTCATAATTACTATTATATCTTACGCCCCGTGGCACTTTTTGTATTTTTTATCGGAGCCACATGGACAGAGATCGTTGCGGCCGACTTCGGCTTGACCAGAATCTTTATTGCCACCTATTTTGACTTCAGTTCCACTTAATATCAATGTTTGTCTTGGTTTTTCTACTTCAGCTTTTAGATGTGTAGCATTTTCAATAGACATACTTTCAATCAAATTCCAAACTTGGTCTTTGAATACTTCTTCCATTTGTTTAAACATTTGCAATCCTTCTTTTTTGTATTCTACTATCGGTTCGCGTTGACCATAAGCACGCAAGTTCACAGAGCTACGCAGATAATCCATAGCTTCTAAATGCTCCATCCAGAGTGTATCATTGGTATATAGTGCAATACGACGAACTGTTTCGAAAAAATTCTCTTCCCCTGCACCTTCTTTTTTCTCTTTTATAATTTGTTCAGCATTTTCTCTATCCAAAATAATATCTGTAATTAAATTTTCTATCTCTTCTTTATCTGCTTTGAGCATCTTTTGACGGCGAGCATAAACAATATTTCTTTGGTGATTCATCACATTGTCATATTCTAGAGTATGTTTTCTGGAATCAAAATGAAAGCCTTCTATCTTTGCTTGTGCACCTTCGAGCGTACGACTTACTAATCCATTAGTGATAGGCTGATCTTCTGGAATACCAAAACGTCCCATCATTGTTTTGATTCGCTCTGATCCGAATACTCGCATCAAGTCGTCTTCGAGTGATACATAGAACTGCGTCTCACCTGGGTCACCCTGACGACCTGAGCGTCCACGAAGCTGATTGTCTATGCGACGTGCTTCATGGCGTTCAGTACCTAACACAAAAAGTCCACCAACAGATTTAACTTTTTCATATTCTTCTAATACAATAGGATTACCACCGAGTTTGATATCTATACCACGCCCTGCCATATTTGTAGCTATGGTCACAGCGCCGTATTTGCCAGCTTGAGCTATGATTTCGCCTTCCTTTTCGTGGTTTTTAGCATTGAGTATCGTGTGTTGCACTCCTTCATTTTTTAAATAAGCAGAGAGAAGTTCGTTTTTCTCGATAGACACAGTACCAATAAGCACTGGCTGACCTTTGGCATTGAGCTCTTTTACTTTTTTAGCGATAGCTTGAAATTTACCCTTTTCTGATTGATAAATAAAATCCCCATGATCTTTTCTTTTCACTGGTCTATGCGTAGGAATTATAATAACATCGAGTCCATAAACTTTCAAAAATTCTTCTGCTGAAGTATCGGCTGTACCTGTCATACCTGAGAGCTTTTTGTAAAATCTAAAATAATTTTGGAATGTAATAGAACCAGAAGATCTTGTTTCTTTTTCTATTTTTACTCCTTCTTTGGCTTCTATGGCTTGGTGTATACCTTCACTCCAACGTCGCCCTGGTTGCATACGACCAGTAAATGGATCAACAATAATAACTTCACCTTCTTTAACTACATAGTCTTTATCTTTTTCATATACAGCTTGTGCTTTGACTGCAGTTTCTAGATGGTGCACATATTTAATACCTTTTTCGGTATATATATTGTCTATGCCAAGCAAATTCTCAGCTTTGGTAATACCTTCATCAGAGAGAGCAATACTTTTAAACTTTTCGTCGACGGTATAGTCGGTATCTTTCTTTAATTTCTTTGCAATTTCGGCAAATTGAATATAAAAATCTGGTGAATCGCTAGATGGGCTAGATATAATAAGTGGGGTTCGTGCTTCATCTATTAAAATGGAGTCAACTTCATCAACTACTGCATAATGATGACCTCTTTGAACAAGCAGAGATTCATTGGCAGCCAAATTATCTCGCAAATAATCAAAACCATATTCATTGTTCGTTCCATAAGTTATATCAGCATTATATGCGTCACGACGAGAACAAGGTTTCAAAAAATCATATACTATTTTAAATTCACCCACAGTATCACGTTCTTTGTCTTCTTCTGTATGTGTTGCATCATACAAATAAGAAACATTTTGTGAATTAATTACTCCAACACTCATACCTAAAAAATTATAAATCTGACCCATAAGAACTGCATCACGACGAGCCAAATAATCATTCACTGTGATCACATGAACACCCTTACCAGAAAGCGCATTTAAATATACTGGTAAAGTAGCTACGTTGGTTTTGCCTTCACCTGTTTTCATTTCGGCAATTTTGCCAGAATTAAGCACAAGTCCACCGATAAGTTGAACATCATAGTGTCTTTCATTTAAACATCTTCTGGACGCTTCTCGAACCAAACTAAAAGCTTCTGGCAAAATATTTTCTAAACTCTCTCCTTTTTCTAATCTATCTTTATATTCTTGTGTTTTGAGAGGAAAATCATTATCTGCCAAAGACAAAAAAGACTCTTCGAGAGTATTGATTTTATCAACTATTTTGCTCGTATTTTTTATGAATTTCGAGCTTGTATTACCGAACACTTTATTAAATAAACCCATACAAAGATTATAGCATGAATATTAAATTAATACAGACACAAATAAAAAACTTCCCATATAGAGAAGTTTTTTATAAGTGAGAACAAATAAGACTACGCTCGCTTCTTTGTGGTCTTTTTTGCTGCTTTCTTAACTGTCTTTTTTGCTGCTTTCTTTTTTGCTGCCATAAAAATTTTTATATTATTCTTGTGAATAAATATTTAAGTTAAATTATTAATTGTTATGCAATAATACGACCTCAAGAATATTTTCTTTATATAAATTAAAAGTGTAAAATATTTTGAAAAAATTATTGCTAAGAACTATTATAATTATCTCTTATATAAAAATAAAATACAATATTTATTTAGAAAAACTGTGGATAACTTTTGTATTTAAAAAAATTAATAATTAAATTAAAAAAATCTGCAAAATTATTTTGCAGATTTTTTTAATTTATTATTTTCATTTAAGGTGGGTCATGGCTAACCTCCAACATATGTGCCTATGTGAGTGCGATAACCCACCATAGATAAAAACAATACATACATATTATATCATATAGAATAAAAAATAAAAGTGTTTTATTTTAAAGTGTTTTCTACAATATGCTCAAAAACATTGTGAATTTTAGAACCAACAGATAAAATAGATTGTGCTAAATGTGAATTCTCTCTTATGTCTGGATGGAATGCAACGTCAGTTATATATATCTTGCCATTTGATCCAATAACATAATCTATTTTCATATAATTTTGATCATTCAAATTTTTATGCAGTTCTTTGGTATATATAAATAGCTTATTTTTCTCTTCTGTAGAAAAAATATGGGGCAAAGATATTTGATTGTGCGATGTTTCCAATAGTGGAAAATTATAAAATTCTTCTCCTCTATAACCTTGCAACGAATGCACACTCGTGGCTTTGCCTAAAATTAATTCTTCTACCAAAATACTTGTGTGGGAATGAGAAACTAAATCAAATAATGCTTCAATGAGCTTGGGGTAAGTGTGAGCGATATGAATACCAACACCAGAATCTTTGGTATATGTCTTGATGACCCACGGCGCGCCGAATTTATTGAAAACTTCTTGCGCTTTTTTCTGAACAAAAGAATCAATAGAACCATCAAAATCTAATTGGTAAGCTGGGAATAATATAGACTTAGGCATCATACCACCTGTATTTTTAATATGTTCTCTTAATATGTTTTGATTATTGTCATAAAATGATGAGTGACTTCCTCCATTAAAAACAGGAATATTAAAATTGTATAACATTTGGGCAAAGCTATTGTGTGTTGTATTCCAAATTACATCTACTTTGTGTGATAAATCTGCCAGATATAGGGGTATGCCTTTTGTATGCCAAATACCATCTTTGTCAACAAAAATATCTACTGGTGTAAATTTATGAGACAAATTATCCATAATAAAAAGCATCAAATCTCCACCTTGTTTGATAGAAGTACTATAGTGTTCAGTATTACCACCACGGAGTATCCCTATCTTTATTTTATTTTCTAAATCAGAATACATAAATAAATTATAGCATAAAAATAAAAAGCCCATCACGTACGCGATGGGCTTTTTATTTTCCGCCAGCTGGCGGATGCTGTTCTTTGTTTTGTTTCGTTCCTTCGGCCTCCATAGCTTTACGCGACGGAGGCTATACTTTGTATTTTATATGTCTTTCCATATAGTCATAAAATTTTAAGTTGTTTTCAAACTATTGTGTAGTCAATTGAGCTACACAATACCGACTCAATCATCTCATACTGACCGAAATCAGTATG
>JALYOD010000041.1 GCA_030857065.1 bacterium
CATAAGAGCTATGGTGTAGAGTTCCAAAACCATCTCAGTTATCAATCCTTTCCCTTTTTCTAAATCTACCTTCACTACTTTGAATGGCTCAGTAATCTGAATCTTTTTATCAAGCTCCCCTATCTTGTGCCAAACATAATCACAAGCACCTTTGATATCAAATTTCTCAAGATGATCGAAGAATTCTTGTGGAATGGATTCCTCCTCACCCTTAGCAATGGAGAGGTCGGGTCGGGGTAAATATTTTTCAGACAGTGTCAGTATGCGTGAAGTCAAATTACCCAAACCATTCGCCAAGTTCGCATTATAAGCATCTTTGAAGCGCTCTATGGTAAATGGTGAATCTTCAAAGTTGCTAATTTCTTTTAACAAAAAAATTCGAAGCGCTTCAGTACTATACTCATTTACTATATCCATAGGACTCACTACATTGCCGATGGATTTAGACATCTTGATGCCCCCATCACCAGTGAGGAAGCCGTTGATGATAATGTTTTTTGAATTCGGCAAATTTGCCGCCATGAGCATCGCTTGCCACATGGCTGACTGTTGACGTAGGTTGTCCTTGCCACAGTATTGCACCGGTGTACCCTCTACCCAAAACTTTTCAAAATTTTCTTTATTCTCCGGCCACCCTAATGTACTTATATAATTCACCAACGCATCGAACCACACATACATCACATGCATCTCATCGTCTGGCACTGGCACCCCCCAAGACATTTTGCTTTTTAAACGTGAGATCGAGAAGTCTTCCAACCCGCCCGCCACGAAAGTTTTGATCTCATGGAAACGAAAATCCGGTATCACAAAATCTGGATTCTTTTCATACAATTCTAGGAGTGGTTTTTGGAAGGCAGAGAATTTGAAAAAATAATTTTCTTCATCGATGTACTCTATCTTGTTGTTCGGGTGTATTGGGCACTGACCTTCGTCATCGAGTTCGCTGTCGGTTTTTTCGAGCTCGCAACCCACGCAGTATTTGGTAGTATAAGATTTTTTATAAATATATCCATTAGCTTTACAAATATTCCAGAATTCTTGCGCCGACTTTATGTGGTGTGCATCAGTCGTGCGAATAAAATGCACATCATCTGAAATTCCGAGTAACTCTTTTAGACCTTTGAATTTCTCCGCATATTCATCCACATAATCCTGTACATCTTTGTCTGCCTCCTTAGCAGAATTAAAAAGTTTTTGCCCATGCTCATCGGTGCCAGTGTTGAAAAAAACATCATAACCTACGAGCTTTTTGTATCTTGCTATAACATCTGTGCGAATTATCTCCATGGCAAAGCCCACATGTGGATCAGAGTTTACATATGGCAGTGTAGTTGTAATATAAAAATTTTTACTATTCATTTCTTTTGTCATCTTTTTATTTTGAGTGTTATATTTTTATATTTTGGTAGATATTTTTCGTTTTTCTAAATCACTCATTAATTCCATTGCAAACACCGCTACGGGGATAGCCAAAACTAGACCCCAAACACCCCCCAATTCAAAACCAATAATAGCCGAAAGTATAACCACTAAAGGAGAGAGCCCCACAATATTTTTAATAATTAGTGGAGAAAAAAGAAATACTTCAAATTGATGAATAATAAGATACGCTCCTGCAACTAAAAATGCACTAGAAATACCTCCAGATAAATATGAGAATGATACCGCTGGTATCAAAGCCACAATAATACCATAAGGAACAAGCTCCATAACTCCAGCAATAATAGCCAAAAGTAATGCATATTTAATACCGAGTAAAGATAAAACTAAATACACAAGCACTGCAACTAAAAGACCTAACAACATTTGGCCTTTGATCCAAAGAGCGATCTTCCTTCGAGAGCGGTTCCACAAAGATATACCATATGCCTCGTATTGAATAGGTAAAACTATGCGCAAAAAATTCTCTATCCCCTTCTCTTGAATTGAAAGATAGAAAGAAATAAGAATAATCAAAATGAAATTAAAAATACCACCGAAAACCGCACCTAAAGTATTGATAAAACCACCAGAGAGATTAGAAACAAAAGTCTGAGATATATCCAACAAAGAAGTTAAAGAAAAATTATTCGACAATTTATTGACTACATCTTTAGCACTTGCAAAATCTTTATTATTAAAAAAATCAAGAAAATCAACTCCCGGAATATACTTGGCTATAAAACCTGAAAAATTATAAATTTCAGTTATCAGAAGTGGAGCAAACAAATAAAAGATTGCGGCTAAAACAAACACAAATACAACATAGAATATAACCACGGCTGGCACTCTATTAATCTTGATTTTCTTGAAATAAGGAACTACCGATTCTACGAAAGACGCAAGAATAATAGAAGTCAGTATAATCAAAATAAAATCACGCAAAAGCCAACCCACATACACACCCAGAATAATCAAAACAGCCCGTAGCATAGTACCGGTTGTTATAGAGATAGTAGTGTGGTTCATATTATTTGACATATGCACATCATAACACAAAAACAAAAAGAGAAAAACTGTTAAAATTTTAAGTTCTTAGTGAAATGATTTTTATCTTCGAATGGCCCGATGAGAGCTAAATTCAAACTTTTATCTACGAATATTTTGTTAGCCAAGTCTTTAATCTGCTTTGATGTGACTTTACGAATTTCTTTGGCTTTATCCTCTGCTGATTTCATTTCCCTCTTCAATAATTCTTGCCCACCAAAAAAGTTCGCTATGTCGTCCGAGGACTCGAGTGAGAGCTTCATATTACCTATCAGGCATTCTTTTACTTTTTCTAATTCCTCATCGCCCACCAACACATTCTTGAGTTTGTTGCATTCATCGAGCACAGCGCGCAGAACTTCATCTATTCTTTTGTTGTCCACCCCAGCGGATATCTGGAAAAATCCGTGATCGGTATATGTGTCGTTGTACGCACGCACATAATAACCCACACCCATTTCTTCACGAAGTTTCTCAAAGAGTCTTGAGCTCATACCAGCGCCCAACACTCCCGAGAGCACAGAGAGCACAGCATTGTTTTTATTGAACAAATCATACGTGCGCATACCGAGCACAAAGTGTGTTTGGTCTGTCTTTTTGTATTTGATCAAAACCGCAGGAGACTTTTGATCTTCTTTTACTTTTGACTTCTTTGCTTTTTTACCATTTTCAATATGTCCGAAAATCTTATCTACTTCTTTCATAATTTCCTTTTCAGTAACATGCCCTGCTACGACAAGCGTAGTGGCTTCAGGCAAATAATGATCCTTTTTATATTTTACAAAATCATCTCTTTTCATCTTTACAATATTTTCTTTCTCACCTGCAATGTTCCAACCTGCTGGTTGATCCCCATAAAGAAGAAGCATCATCAAATCCTGCACGTGTCGAGTCGGCATATCCTCATACATATTTATCTCCTCGATGATCACACCTTTTTCTTTTTCCATTTCTGTTTCTGGAAAAGTAGAGTTCAAATATATATCACTGACTACATCAAAAATCTTTTTGAAATGCTTCGCGCTACTTTTAGCGTAATATCCAGTGTATTCCTGACTTGTGAATGCATTGTACTGACTCCCGATGCCATCTAATTCTTTAGAAATATCTATGGCTTTGGGTCTTTTGGTCGTGCCTTTAAAACACATATGTTCTAAGAAATGCGAAATACCGTTTACCTTTTTGTCCTCATATTTACTCCCTGTCTCTACCAAGACCAAGACCGTCACCGTCGGGTTGTCCTTCATCGGCACCATCACTACCCTTAGCCCATTCTTTAAAATTTTCTTATTATATTTCATCAATTAATTCATCTTCCCTTTTATATATTCCACCAATTCCTCAATTTTCATTCTCTCTTGATTTCCTGTGTCTCGGTCTCGCACTGTCACGGTATCTAGCAGATCAGGATTCTCACCGAGTGTATCAAAATCTATAACTATACAATATGGTGTGCCTATCTCGTCTTGTCTTCGGTAACGCTTGCCGATGTTGCCATTGTCATCCCATGCCACACGGCCGAATTCTTTTTTAAGTATACTAAAAACTCCACGAGCTTTCTCCACGAGCTCTGGCTTGTTTTTAAGGAGTGGTGACACACATGCAAGTATTGGCGCCATATTTGTTTTTAATTTTAAAAATGTTCGTACTTCACCATTTTGTTCATCTTCATGATAAGCAGAAAGTATCAATGCTAAAAATGCACGATCAACACCAAAAGACGGCTCGATAACATGTGGAGTTATTTTCTCTCCCTTATCTTCATCTATATATTCTATCTTATGAGTTTTCAAATCATAATCCGTCCTATATGCCAAACCAAAAAGTTCCTTGCGTCCAAAAGGATAATCAAACTCAAAATCCACTGTCTTTTTAGAATAAAAAGCTCTGTCTTCATCAGACACTAATAGTTCGTGTACTTTGGTCATATCTATACCTATTTCATACATCCACTCTCGCATAGCATCTTTCCAAAAATCAAAGTGTTTTCCCCATTCTTCTTCCCGAACGAAATACTCTATTTCCATTTGTTCAAATTCTCTTTGTCTGAAAAGAAAATCTCTTGGAGTTATCTCATTTCTAAACGCTTTTCCAATCTGCGCCATACCAAAAGGAAGTTTTGGATGATATGCATCCACTGTATTTTTAAAATTTACAAATATTCCTTGTGCTGTCTCAGGGCGAAGATAAGATACAGCACTAGAATCTTCGCTCGCTCCCACGCGAGTCTGAAACATCATGTTAAATTGTTTTGGCTCACCGAGCTTGCCACCACACTCACTACATTTTATTTTATCTTCTATTTGGTCAGCACGAAATCTTTTTTTACATTTTTCACACTCCACCATCGGATCAGCAAAATTCTCGACATGCCCTGTAGCTTGCCACACTTCCTGACGCATAAGTATCGATGCACGCAAACCATACATATCAATACGTTCAGACACGAACTTTTTCCACCAAGAACTTTTGATGTTATGTAATAATTCTCCACCCAAATCTCCATAATCAAATGTCCCTGCAAGCCCTCCATATATCTCAGAGCCAGCAAAGACAAATCCTCGCCTTTTGCAAAGCGATACTACCTTTTCCATCAAATTATTTTCTATTTTTGTTTCCATATTTTTAAAATTATTCTACAACCTTTGCTCCTGATGCTAAGAATTGAGGATCGCTATTTAATCTAATATTAAGAGCTCCTTTGCCCACTCGTACATCCACATTAGCAAAATCATCGTGCCCCGTCAAAACAGCTTCATTGATGATAATAGGTGTTGTGTCAATTTGCGAAAGTGATGGTGTCAATCCTACTTGAAAAGAAACCTCTTTACTTGCTGTAGTTATACTCGCGCCTTTATTCAAATTGCCTACATTCCAAGTTATCTGCCGAGTATTAGGGTTGAAATTAACATCTGAAAATGCTGGGGAGAGCGTACCTACGTATCGCATATATGCCGGTAATGAGGCAGTTACTTGTGTTTTAGAAATATTATTGGAAGTGTTGGACAATGACCATGTAATGGTATAAGTTGTTTCTTGGCCTACTTTCGGAGGCAATGTTCCTTTGTTCTCAAAAGGTCCAGAGTAATACAAAGCTTTGTTGTTAAAACCTACATCTGAAATAATTCTAATTATTTTTGATTCAGAATTATTCAAAGGCGTAATACCATTACCATCTAGAGATTGTTTTCCTACAATAGATACTTCTATATTGATAGATGGGGAAGAAAGTATTCCGCCGAGAGAAGAAAACAAAGGTAATGGTACTAAAGAAAAACTAACAACCCCACCATCTCCAGGACTAACATTGGCAAAAACACTCGAAGAATTTTTGTCCCAAATTATCACATCACCATCCAGTGAATTATAAAAACCATCACTCGATTCAATACTCTTGCGATTATATGCATTGCCTGTTATCTTGGCGCGTATTTCTAAATCGTTAATTTTAGTATCTAAATTATTCTTCCAACTTATCTGTCCTTGTACTGTTGTTTTGAAATCTATAGCAAGTTCACGATTGACTGAGCCATTGATAGAAAGTATAGCATCGATGGAGGATTGTCTGATAGTCAAACTTTGTTTCAATGAATTGAGTACCACGCCTATCTGTGTTCTATCATTCTTCAACTCAGAACCACTCCGGACACGAAAAGATTTTTCTTCACCGTCTAACACATCCACCATCTTGCCAGTGATGAATATATCACGTTCTGCTCCTGGAGCTAGATCTCCCAAAGACCAAATGTTGTTACCACTCGTTGGAGAGGGTATTGCAGTTATAAATTCAAAACCCGGAGGATATTCCACTTTGATAAGTATTTTGGTCAGAGGTTTATTGGCATTTAAAGTTGCTTTTATGTCTAATTTTAAATCTTGGTTTGGACTTATTTCATTGGGCATATTGAAAAGCAAATTGATAGGAGCCGAATCTATCGTCACCTCGAAATCTTTTTCTTTAAAAAAGATCGAGTTCGAACTCGCTATTCTATATTCGAGAGATATTTTGACCTTATTCACACTGCCCTGCTCTCCAAACAAAACCAATTTGATATTCTCATTATGGATTGCTCCAGATTTGATAGTGCCAATAGATATACGTATTCTTTCTGTTTCTTCACCTATTTTATGACTCACCCCTGTAGGGTATTCTATTATCAAATCCACGAGTTCCAAATCCGAATTATTTCTATTTGTTATCTCTACCACAAGAGGCAACTCTGCACCACCTGATGTAAAAGTCTTGCCTAAAACTGCTATGTCTATATTATTATTAGAAACAGAACTCCCTCCTAAAAAGAACACATAAGAAGCATAAATAATAGCTACGACAAAAAACAATATTGAAAACATAAAAAATTTTTTAAACATTGACGTTTTCATAAAAAATTTATTTTGTTTTTTGAGAGCATTTTCTACTTCTCCTTTGGACCATGATTCTGACACTTCGGTTTTACCGTGTTGGGGGAAAAATCCATGATGTTCTATCCTAGTCTGATAACCATTGCTCCAAAGACGACTTTTTAATTCGTCGAGTCTATTTAATTTCTCTTTTTCTTTTACTTCCTCTACCATACTCACATTATAACATATTACAGTTGCGTCTCACGTAAAGCTTTGTTAATCTGACGCAAAATACTGTTTTTGTTTTGTGCCACCTCTAGAAGTATTTCTGGTTCAAATGGTGATGACACCAGATCTATAGTAGTATTATGCTCACCGACATAACCCAAATTATTCAAAATACGCAAAACCAAAATGACTTCTATGTTCAAAAGCTCACTTCTATCATCTATTTTTTCCAAAATCTTTACACCCTTTAATACATCTAAAAACAAAATCTCATTTGGGTCCTCGCCTGCGAGCAATCTTTTGAGTAGTCTAGCTATCTGAACTAGAACTTTCAAATTTTCTTTTTTATTTTTAATTTCTTCTAACTCATTCGTTTTACCACAAGAAGTAACACGCCAAAAATCTTTGCCTTTTACCAAGTCGAGTTTGATATACGAATAATCTTGCAAAACAAAACGTAATTTGGACTCTATCTTCCTCACACCAGTGGCTGAACAAAATATCAAACCCAAACTGCGCGTAAAAACATAGTAGCATTTCCCTGCTTCTCCATAATTCCGACTTTCCAATATTATCCCCTCTGTGTGATATATGTGGTGCATTTAATTAAAATTATTTTAACACATCTTCAATAGTTTTTATTAATAGATTTGGGTTTTCTATAATCGCATTAGGGTTGCCATTGGCGAGAGTACTGTGATCATGAAGACCCCAAAGCACTGCAATACTCTTTGCGCCAGCTTCATTGGCTTCTTTTAAATCTCCTAAAGTATCGGTTATCAAAACTGAATCCTTAGCTTCTATGTTGTATTTCTTCAATAAAGAATTTATTCTTACAACTTTTGAAGAGTGTTCTTCGTAGCCTAACACATCTTTGAAACATCCATCTAGATTTTCTTTTTTTAAAAATGTATTTAATATTTTATTTGAAGCTGAAGAAACAATAGCGAGTTCGTACTTGTCAGCTAAATACAAAACAGCATCATGCAAAATGTCATCAACGCTAAAATCATTATCCAAATGTTGAGTATTTATCAAAACCCCATCAAAGTCAAACATCACCAACTTTTTATTTTCATTCTGAGTTTGCATTTTATTATCTTACCACAAAACCTTTCAATTCCTCCATCACATCTTTTATACTTTCGTCAGTTATGTCTTCTGGTTTTATTTTGCAGATTGCAAATATTTGTTGTTCTATATCTTTACCACAAGCTATCAGCTCTGTGCGGGTGGATTGCTCTATTTGGTTAAATTCATCATGAGGTACATCAGCGTACCTCTTTGTCACATCTGCCACGCGTTCTTCAAAAGAAATAACTCCATAAGGTCCCACACGCAAATCTGCATAATGAAAAATACGAAGTTCTAACGAAGTTTTTATTGTGCTATGAATGCACAATGCACTAAAAAGCATACCATCCACCATACTACATATATCTTCCCTCACAGCTATTTCGCGCATTATTATACCTGTAGCATAGTGTTCATCTTTGCCATATTTTGCAAAATATTCATTTTGTACATTTTGCCAATACTCTAAACCTTGTGGCTCTAAAAACTCAGGGAAAAAGTTTAAACGGAATTTTATAATATTCCCCATATCGTGCAAAAGACAAGCAATGGTGAGTTTTTCTTTGTCTATTATTATGTCTTCATTCAGATTGTTGACTATAAGTTTTGCCACCGAAGCCACTCGAAGCATATGTTCTTGCAAGTTCGGCATTATTTTGTAATTTTCATAAATATCCAAAATATTTCTATTTATATGCATAGTTTTAAAATTTATTTCTTTATTTATTTTGTAATTTGTATTTTAAAAACAAGTTCCCCTATTTTTACTTCCTCTCCATTATTACTTTCAATTTTTACTTCTTTCACTCCAGTTGTTTTCATAAAGTCAGCTTGCCATTTATCAACTATGCCTTTGCCATCCTCATCAGTATCGATACTTATCATCACCATATCAGAAGGAATCAATCCCATTTTCTTGCGCATATCTTGAACACTACGAAGTAATTCGCGGTAGTTGCCTTCTTGTTTCAATTCAGGAGTTATGTTTGTGTCGAGCATAATTTCCCCATCTATACTACTATCTACTATTATTTCTTTTATGTTTAATTCGTCTTTTATTATTTCTAAATATTCTGTATTCAAATCAGAGTTGATTATTGTTAATGATTGGAGGGGTTGACGCACTGGTATATTATTCTTTTGGCGAAGTTGAAGTCCAGTACTAACAAGATCCCGCACTATTTGCATTTCTTCAATGCTTTCAAAATTAATAACCCCTATCTTTGGCTCACCCCGCGTAGCAACAGCGTAGTAGGGCCACTCGCATAAATGCACACTCATCTCATCATTTTCATTTTTTAATTTCTGCCAGATGTCTTCACTGGCAAAAGGAGCGAAAGGCGCCATAACTTTTATCAAATTTTTCAAAACAAAATACAAAGTGCGTTTTGCATTTTCATCTCCGTCTTTAATACGCTCACGTGAACGACGCAAATACCAAGTAGAAAGATCGTTTATAAAATCACGCATAGCACGTACTGGCTCAAGCAATTTATAATTATCCAACTGTTTTTCTATATTCAAAATAAGTTCTGACAATCTAGACAAAATCCATTGATCTAAAATATTGTCTGAAATTTTTCGCTCATCTACTTCTAAAGCTTTATCTCTATAGAGTTCATAAAAAGACAAAATATTATACAAAAGCCCGAAGACTTGCTGATTTAAAAGTTGCACGGTCTTCTCATCAAAGTTTTTAGACTCCCCAGGCTGATTGACTCCATACATCCACAAACGCAAAGTATCCACTCCGTATTTATCCATCATCATCCAAGGATCAACAATATTACCCAATGATTTACTCATTTTTTTACCTTTCTCATCAAGAATGTGCCCCAAACAAATAACATTTTTATAAGCCAGACCTTTACCCATTAGCACGCCGACAGCGTGCAATGTATAAAACCATCCGCGAGTTTGATCTATAGCTTCACAAATAAAATCAGCTGGATATAATAATTTTTCTGAATTAAATGGATAATGATCCTGTGCAAATGGCATAGCTCCTGAATCAAACCACACATCCATCACTTCTTTTGTTCGAGTCATAACTTCACCACATTCACAAGCTAGACCCACCTCATCTATATATGGCTTATGCAGATCTAGCTCGTAGTCTGTATTACAAGGCAAAGGGACAAAATTTATTTCTTGAATTTCAGAATTTTGAAAATAATGAAAGTCTTTTGCTTGATTTAATAAATCTAAAGTATCATTGATATTCAAAACTTTTGCAGTCGCAACTAAAATCCACGCAGGACCACCATGAGTAATTATCAAAATATTTTTATCTTTATATTTTTCTTCTATTTCAAAAATAAATTCAGCAACTCTGGATTTAACATTTTTGTATGACTCATCCCCTTCTCTATTTTTATCCCAATATTCTTGTGTCTTTGGAAAATCTTGATGGTATTCTGACCAAGTTCTGCCTTCATAACTTTTGATATTCACCTCTCCCAATCTTGCATCCACTACTATTTGATCTTCTTTCAAATTCAAAACTTCTGCCACTATTTTGGCAGTTTCTTTTGTCCTATTGAAAGGAGAAATAAAAACCATATCGATTTTTTTATCTAATAAAATATCTGCATTTTGCTTTGTCTCACTGACTCCTTTTTCTGTTAGATTATTGCCACTATTTATCACAGTACTGACAAGGCCTTGTGTATTGGCATCAGTTTCTCCGTGTCGCATTACAAAATATTTATTCCCCGACTTTTTGGTTTTGGATTTTAATTCTTCTATACTCCCTATGGCTTCTACTTTTTTGCAATCTAAGCAAGACCACACAGGAAGTGGTGTACCCCAATACCGCTCGCGAGATATTGCCCAGTCTTTAATTCCAGCGAGCCATTCACCAAAACGTCCTTCTTTGGTATATTCTGGTTCCCAATTAATTTTCTTATTTTCTTGTATCATTTTTTCTTTTATAGAAGGGTCAGACATTCTGATATACCAAGAATCTCGTGCATAATATATGAGCGCTGTTTTGCAACGCCAACAATGTGGGTACGAGTGTTCGTAGAGTTCTTTTTTAAAGAATAAATTTTTCTCTTGAAGATATTTAATTATATCTACATCTAGAGTGGGCTTGCCTTTGCCTTCTATGCTGTTATCTTTTTCTTTAACAAATCTACCTTCTAGAAAATCAGTGCCTATAATGAATTTGCCTTCAAGATTCACAAGATGATGTTTTGGCAAACCAATATTAGTTCCAAGATCAAAATCATCTGCACCATACATAACTGCTGTATGCACTATACCTGTACCATCTGTTGTATTAACAAAATCCGCTAGATAAACCTTAAAAGCTTTTTCTAGTTTTATTTTTTCACTTTCTGAAATAGTTTCAGTTAAATATGGGAAAAGTGGCTCGTATTGCATACCTACCATTTCACTACCTTTATGCTCTGCGATGATTTCATACTCACCTTCTATTACCGAGAGTCTTTCTTTTGCCAAGACTAAAATTTCATCATTTACTTTAACCTCTACATAAATAATATTAGCACCCACTGCGAGAGCAACATTGCCCGGCAGAGTCCATGGTGTAGTCGTCCATGCCAGAAAATATGCATTTGGAAAACCAACGATTTTGAATTTTGCAGTAATGGATAAATCTTTGACATCTTCATAACCTTGCGCAAGTTCATGACTAGAAAGCGCCGTACCGCAACGCGAACACCAAGGAACTATTTTATAATCTTTATAAAGTAATTTTTGATCATCAACTTTCTTTAAAACATTCCAAACTGATTCTATGTACTCATTGTGATATGTGACATACGGATTTTTTTGATCAACCCAATACCCAATACGGTCTGTAAATTTTTCCCAAAGATCAACATATTCCCAAACACTTTCTTTGCACTCTTTGTTGAACTTCGCTATACCATACTCTTCAATAGCTTTTTTAGAATTAAGCCCAAGCTTTTTTTCTACTTGAAGCTCTACTGGCAAGCCATGAGTATCCCATCCACCTTTTCGACGCACATGAAAACCTTGCATTGTTTTATACCTAGGTATTGCATCTTTGAATGCACGAGCTTCAAGGTGATGTATACCGGGTTTGCCGTTAGCTGTCGGTGGACCTTCATAAAATATGAATTCTCCTTTCGGTGAGTCCTTTTCCAAGCTTTTTTCAAACACTTTATGTTCACG
Source organism: bacterium (assembly GCA_030857065.1). Classification (GTDB taxonomy): domain Bacteria; phylum Patescibacteriota; class Minisyncoccia; order Phycocordibacterales; family UBA9973; genus UBA9973. The sequence goes on from JALYOD010000041.1 coordinate 12,280, forward strand.
CCAAAATTCGAGGATCTTTTCTTCCCTTTCTGCTTGTGCAGATTTATTTGTGTTTTGCTTTTCGTCAGCCATATTTAAAGATAATAGCATAAAATATGGCCTTTTTGCACTTTTAATAAATATTAAAAAAGTGTATAATGATTCTATGAAAAAATATGCAGACGAGAGCTATCTAGAACTTCTAGAACATATACTGCAAAATGGTGTGGTGAAAACCGACCGCACAGGCACTGGTACGAAAAGCGTGCTTGGCTATCAAATGCGTTTTGATTTAAATGATGGTTTTCCTTTACTCACTACCAAGAAAATTCCAATCAAAACTATCATTCATGAACTTTTGTGGTTCTTGCGTGGTGATACAAATTTAAAATATCTAGCCGACAACAATGTGCACATATGGGATGAATGGCCATACAAAGCATATTTGTTAAAAAATAATTTACCTGTGTCGGCAACTGATTCAGAAGACTGGAATACTGGCATAAAAGAATTTATAGAAAAAATAAAAACGGATGAAAATTTTGCAAAAGAGTATGGAAATCTAGGACCAATTTATGGCTATCAATGGAGAAACTGGCCCACACCAAATGATGGACATATAGACCAACTCAAAAATGTCATCGAACAAATCAAAAAAACTCCAGACTCTCGACGACTTATCGTGTCTGCTTGGAATGTCGCTGACATAAATGAGATGGCCAAAGCCGGCCTCCCACCATGCCACTGCCTTTTTCAATTCTATGTGGCTGATGGTAAACTCTCTTGCCAGCTCTACCAAAGAAGTTGTGATACGTTCCTAGGTGTGCCTTTCAATATTGCATCATATTCTCTACTCATTATGATTATTGCCCAAATTTGTGATTTGAAAATAGGAGAATTCGTCTGGACTGGGGGTGATGTGCATATTTATTCAAACCACTACGAACAAGCTCGTTTGCAAATTTCTAGAAAAAACGACATTCGCCCATTACCAAAAATGAAAATAAATTCAAAAAAGAAAAATTTGGAAGATTTTACCATAGAAGATTTTGAACTGGTCGACTATAATCCACACGATGCTATTCGCGCACCTATAGCTGTATAAATCTTATCGAATATTAAAATAATAATTTATGATAATTTCACTTATAGTAGCAATAGGCAAAAATAATGAAATCGGCAAAGGAAATGCTCTGCTTTGGTCTTTGCCTGCAGACATAAAGCATTTCAAAGGCGCAACTGTGGGACACACTATTATAATGGGCAGGAAAACATATGAGAGTATTGGCCGTCCACTTCCCAATAGACAAAACATAGTCATAACTCGTGACACAAATTACACAAAAGAAGGTATAGAAGTAGCTCATTCGCTAGAAGAAGCAATAAACATATCAAGGCTCAACCTTGATAAAGAATTAACGGAAGGACAAGAAGTCTTTATTATTGGTGGTGCAGAAATATATAAACACGCATTACCTATAGCTGATAAATTATATGTCACAAAAGTAGATCAAGATTTTGAAGCAGATACATTCTTCCCTACCATAGATCTAAATATATGGCACGAAACTTCTATAGATATACACAATAGAGA
>JALYOD010000056.1 GCA_030857065.1 bacterium
TCTATTCCTCCTGGTACTGAGATGTTTCACTTCCCAGGGTATGCATCTTTATCATAAAGACAAAGATTATTGAGATTTACTCAATAAGGTTTCCCCATTCGGAAACTGACGGGTCAAAGGTTGCTACACACCTCACCGTCATTATCGTTGTTACGCTACGTCCTTCATCGCCATTTAGAGTCTAGGCATCCACCGTATGCTCTTAATTTCCTGTTAAGAAATTTATAAACCATTTTCTATATAAAAAGAAAATATGATAAGTTCTCTTTCTCGACCGCTCGATACTTGAGAACTTGTTCTATCTAGAACTTACGAAAAGACCCTGAGCCAATGCTCTATCGGTAATTCGTCCTGATAGCTTTTAATTTTCAAATTTCAATCATTTACTTACCAAACAAAAAACCGCCTTTGGGGCGGCCTACAGACAAAAGAAAGTCTGACTTATTTTGGCCACCTTTTGAACTTGTTGTTTCTTGTTGTATTCATACCGATAAGTCCTATACTATACTAAACAAAAAAAGATGTCAAATCCTATCTTATAAAGGCTGTTCATAAGTTGTGGATAGCCCAAATAACAAACAAAAAAGACTCCTTTAAAAAGAGTCTTTTTTGTTAAAATTTCAAATAAAATTTTATTTAAAAAATTATTTACATATGAGAATTAGTGTCTTTGTTAGACATTTCACCAGCGATTTTAGAAACAAATCTACCAGCAGAGTCCTTTGCGCCCAAGCCAAAAGCAATAGCTCCACCTAATGCAAGCATTGCTACGAGTCCAGTGAATAATATTTGCATATAAGCGTCTGCAATACCGAGCTGTCCAAAAGCAATAATAAATGCAAAAACCCAAACTGCATATTTTGCAATTGATCCGAGCATATTCGCAGAAGTTACATTCATAGATTTTGAACCAATCATGATTGCTTTTGAAATAGCTTCAGAAACAATAGTAGCAATAATCAAAATAAATGCAGCGATGATGACTCTAGGCAAAAATCCCAAAACATCTTCTTTTATAAAAAATCCAATTGAATCCAAACCAACTAAAGAAAGTGATGGCAATAAAAATACAAGCAATACGAACCATCGCATTATTTGTCCTATAAAATATCCTGAATTCAAAGAAATTCCGGCTTTACGAAAAACATTTTCTGCACCAGCAGATGAAAGAAGCTTGTCTACTTTCAACATGCCTACGAATTGTTCAAATGCTTTTGCAACAATAGAACTCACAACCCAACCAATAATAAATAAAATAATCGCAACAATAAGTTTTGGAGCAAATTGTATGAAGCCCCACCATAATCCTTGAAGTGAAGAATTAAAAACATCACCCCATGTAGCCCAAATATTATTCATAGTAATAAAATAAAAACTTAATAATAAAAACCTTTAAAGTTTCGACCTTATAAAAGCCATATTAGTATTATACCAATTTTTACCCCTTTTTTAAAGCTTGTGTGGATAACTCTTTGGCTTGAAAAATGACTTCATGAGGATAGTCTAGGATATCACGAACTAGCTTGTCATACATGCTGAGTCTATACATAAAGTCTTTGGTAGAGAAAATAGCATAAGTCATCTCAGTACCGACTTCGGCCTCCATCTTGCGAACACTTTCCTCTATTTTATTTTTTTTCATATTGTCACCTACGAGCAATATATCAACTCTCGAGTCTTTATTTTTTATAAAAATACCTGACACTACCAACAGTTTTAATTTGCCAACTTTTTTAAAAGTATCACCTACAACTTCTTTGTCTAGTATATCTGTACTAATTAACAAATTCTCAAATTCACGCACATATTTAAAATTAGAATCAAAAATATAACCCTCACCTTTCTTTTTCAAGAAATTAATAGAGCCTAGAACTCGTATTTCTTTACGGACGCTATCAGCGCTCACTCGACTACGGAGTATTATATCTTTACTCAAAAAAACTTTATTTTTGTTGAGCAAAAAAAGTCGCATTACTTTGACTCGTGCTACAGACCCTAGAATTTTGCCTAAAATTTCCATCTATACATCTTAACCCTATTTGCTAAAAACACAAGCTTTTAGAAATTGAGCATTTATTTATCTTCGACGAAAGTCTTGTCATGCAGAAACACTCGATATTTTTTACCACCATTGTGATCAGAGTGATATACGTCGAAAGTCCTATTGTCGAATTCTACATTCGTGAGCATTGGATCACCATAACCAGCATCTATGGGGGGAGGTATTTTCTTTATTATTACATCATTGAAAAATGGCAACTGATCCACTAACCCTTTTTCCATCATAATTTTTTTATAATACTCTGTACCCTTTGGGACTGGGAATTTGTTGCCAAATTGATCCTTGTCATTTGGTGTTATTAATTTTTGATAATCAAATTTTGGTTTTTCTTCCATAATAATTTCATTAAAATTTATAAACTAATTATATCACAATCGTGAAATTAAACTCATCCCCGTCATACAAATTTTCATCATGACGAATTTCTTTTTTTAAAGGTAATAAATATGTAGATGAATGTTTGTCTGGAAATATTGAAGTCCGCCACAGGCTCTTCTTTACCTTCGCATCCACATACACAGCTCCCCAACCACGCCTGAGCTTACCCTCCTGCAACTTTTTTATTTTCGCCGATATTGCCTCCGGCACTCGCGCGAAACGCCACGCCCCCGCGGTCTTACCTTTTTTGTCTTGGTATCCATTTCCTGCCTACACAATCACACGCGATTTGAATTTGAAAGTTTTCTGCATAAATTTTACTCCGGGTTACTCCGGGTGTTGGACACCCGGAGATATTTGACATAGTGACATAGGGCACTGAAAATGATAAAATACTCATTAGGTGGTTAAAAAACAATTAATTAACAATTCTTTGTCTTTTAAGAAAGTACCGCCTATTGAGATGTGTGTTTACACATCTCTTTTTATTTGAAATTCATTTGAGTTATTGTATTTTGGGGACTAGTAGTGTATGTGAAATTTCTCTTTTCTTGAATATGGCCATCTTCATAAGTGACGGAGCCAGAATTGTTTTGAATATTAACAGAAGAAGAAACGATATACCAAGTGCCACCCAACACTGCTTTGGTAGGAGAAAGTTTGGTAATGTTTTTGTTTAAATATTCTATCACTGCCTCGCGTTCCTCTAGGTCAGAGCAAGATACATCAGTGAGGTCGAGGTTGTAAGAGATTTTGGTGGGGTCTTTGTAGAGATACACGCCACCTGCACCCTGCACCATCTCACCGAAACCGATGCTGGCTGTGCCTTCACCGAAGATTATTGTCAATTGCTCTTTTGCACTTTGGCCTTCAGCGCGAGTGTCCCATACGAGGTCGGCATGACGAGCAGAGATGCTTTGTTGATCTAGAACACTGACTGTGCCTACGAATGTGCCTACTTTAGAATCCTTCTCAGCTGGCAACATATTCAATTCACCATTGGCTTCTGTACCTTTTATAGACAAACGCAAGGTGTATTCGTCTGCAGATCCACGTTCGTTTGGTGTGCCATACTTAGCAAAACACAATTGTATAGGATTAATTGTTACATCTTTATTCTCTGTATCACTTTTAGGGCCAAAGCCTAATTTATAAAAAAGAATACCAAAAACTAAAACAACCAAAACACTAAAAATGATAGATTTGTTCATATGTATGTATATTATAGCATTTTTGTGACTAAAATCCTATGCCGTGACGAGTATAAAAAAGAAAATAAAAAACTAAACTAGTTATAATCAAGATACTCAAAGAAATAAAAAATAAAAAATAATTAAAATATTTATTAATATTTAATTTTAAAATATTGAATAAGATACCTGTTAAACCTATAATCTGAATAAATAAAATGAATAAATATAAATAGATGTTATCTGTATTAATTAAAAAATTATCTCTAAAAACTTGAATAGAACCATTGGTGGTTGGTTTAAAAAAAGAATATAAGAAATTATAAATAGGACTCCATAAAAGTTCGGGTATTACTCCCATACCAACAAAAATCCAAAGCCACATTTTTCTTGATTTTTCCATATACTTATTTTACAACTTTATAAATCTTTTTGCTAATAAAATTATAATAATTACACTCAAGAATATTAAATAAATTTTTGAGTTTGATTTTGGTTCCTCAGTAACCTCAACGGGTGGTATTTCATTGTTCGGTGTATTTTCCTCTATTTGTGGCAAAGTCGTATCCTCTGTGTTTGTGTTTAGACTTACCACATTTCCTTTTGTAGTACTGACACGCGGATCAAGAAGTGGTTCTATTTTTGTTTCTTCTTTTGTATTTTCTACTGGCATAGTCAAATCCAAACTAGCACCCAAAACCTGTGGCACAGGAATAGATAGGAAAAAGGCATGCCCTTTGTGAGTAGCGACTACACTCGGAGGGGTGGTATTCTCCTCTAGTTTCGAAACTTCTTCATGGTGTGGATTAAAATTTTGCAATTCATCTTTGTCTAAGTCATGAATGTCTGCGTTGATGATTTTTATTTTGCTATTATTTGAAACATTAAACCCTGTAGAACTTTGAGAAACATCAACGTTCTCAAAATCTACAGTCGAATTGTAAAGGTAAAATATTTTGTCTGCGTATCTGAAAACTACGTTTTTAAAACTAGACCCATTTGATCGATTAAGTATATTTGATTCCAATCCTTTGCATGTGGATCACTC
>JALYOD010000006.1 GCA_030857065.1 bacterium
CCAAGTTATCAAAGAGGTGGGTTTTACGCCCTCTCTACATAGTCGCCAGTTTCGGTATTGACCACGACAGTATCACCTTCATTGATGAACATTGGAGCAGTAATATTAGTACCATTCTCTAGTGTTATGTATTTATTGCCACCTTTACTAGTATCTCCACGCACTGCAGGAGGAGCTTCTTTGACTTTGAAAGACATCTTGATAGGAAGTTTGAGCCCTATGGTCTTTTCTTCGTCATCTTCCGTAGTCCAGATTAGAGCTGCGACACTTTCGTTTTCTTTCAAGAACTTTGCAGTATTGTCTTCAAGTAAATTAGAATCGAGTTTGAATCTGTTTGCAAGATTGCCTACTTCGCAGAACCAATACTCACCTTTATTCTGATATAGAAATATAACCTCTCTTTTCTCTATTTCAGCTTCATCAGCCATATCTGACACGTGGAATGTAGCTGCGATGGTCTTACCTGAAATCAAGCTTTTTAATTTGACTTGGTTTTGAGGCTTTCTTTGTTGAGTTCGAGCTACATGACTCTCTACCACAGTAGCTGGCTCATCATCATAGATAATAATCTTACCTTCACGAATTTGATTGTATTCTAATTTTGACATATATCCATACTAACTTATTATTTCCGGGTGTCCAACACCCGGAAATTGATTTATTTCACCCCCTCTTTAAATTTGCTCTTTATTTCTTTCAAAATCTCATTTGCTATCTTTGTATTTTCTTTTAAGAATGTGCGAGTATTGTCATAACCCACACCCAGCTTGACCTTTTCTTTAGCTTCACCATTTGGTGTATAGAAATATGAATTACCTGTTTTTTCTACGATTTTGAATTTCTCGCCAAGAGCCAGCATCTCACCCTGGCTAGATATACCTTCACCATAGATGATGTCGAATTCTGTTTGGGTAAAAGGAGCTGCGACTTTGTTTTTGACGACTTTCACTCGAGTTCTAGATCCTACTACTTCCTCACCTTTTTTGATTTGAGCGATTTTGCGTATGTCTAAACGTACAGAAGTGTAGAATTTGAGCGCTTTACCTCCTGGGGTAGTTTCTGGATTACCGAACATTACGCCTATTTGCATACGAATTTGATTGATGAATATGACGACGGTTTTAGAACGAGCTACTATGGCTGTAAGTTTGCGTAATGCTTGGGACATCAGACGAGCTTGTTTGCCTACATGATATGCACCCATATCACCCTCTATTTCATCTTTTGGAGTCAATGCAGCAACAGAGTCTACTACAATGACGTCTATTTTTCCAGTACGCACTAAACTCTCTACTATCTCAAGAGCTTGTTCACCATTGTCAGGCTGAGATATGAGTAAATTGTTTATATCTACACCGAGTTTTTTGGTATAATCTGGATCCATTGCGTGTTCAGCATCGATATAAGCACATACGCCACCCTTTTTTTGAGCTTCTGCTACGATATGTAGGGACAGGGTAGTCTTGCCGGAGGATTCTGGGCCAAATATTTCTATAATTCTACCTCGTGGTATTCCTCCTACACCGAGTGCCATATCAAGCCCTATAGAACCTGTAGGTATGACATTGATGTCTACTTTCGGAGCATCACCGAATTTCATAATAGATCCTTCTCCGAACTTACTCTGAATGGATTTAAGAGTATTTTCTAATATTGTATTGTCTTCACTTGTACCGATAGTTTTTTCTACTTTTTCTTTTTTAGCTTTTTTCATCATTTTGTTGTTTATAAATTAATTTATAAGTTTTTGTATCAACATTGCCGAATTTATCTCGAGCTACAATGCTCAGTATATTATAACCTGAAAACAGGGCAATTGTCTCATTGAAGTTACCTTGTTTGTTGATAGATATTTCACGACCATTGAAAGTTAAATTTATTGCATTTTTAGCATTACCACTAATGTTGTTGACCTTTTCCTCTACAGTCATACCCGTTTGTATCACATTGTTATTGATAGTGATGTTTCTAATTTTAACTCCGAAAATTACTCCATATGAAATAATTACTCCATAACCAATAATAAAGAGAAAGAATATAAATAGAAGGATCGTCTGTATTCTTTTTTTGTTTAGCTGAGCCATTTTATATTACATTCTCTCCTGTTTCTTCATTCCTTTGTATTTGTTCGATAACATCACGAGGTTTTGATCCATTTGCAGCTCCTATGACACCGCGAGCTTCGAGTGTGTCCATCAGACGTGCCGCTCTACCATAACCGAGTTTTAATTTCCTTTGTAAATATGAAGTCGAGGCTTTGCCGGCTTCTATGACACAAGCTCGTGCTTCTTCATATAATTCATCGTCTATATCTTCGTCATCTTCCAAATTACTTTCAAAAATACTTCGCTCCGCTGATATAGATCCTTGAGAAAGACTAATCTCATCCATTATTTCATCTTTATATGCGTTGTTTAAATAATCTACGACTTTTTTCACTTCTCCTTCAGAAATAAAAGCACTTTGGAGTCTTTCTGGCTGAGCTTCACCTGAAGAGTAGAGCATATCTCCAGCACCTAGGAGTTTTTCCGCGCCACCAGCATCGAGTATGGTGCGTGAATCTATTTGGGAGGAAACCTTCAGAGCAACACGAGCTGGGACGTTTGCTTTGATGAGTCCAGTAATGACGTTCACTTCTGGGCGTTGGGTGGAGAGTATGAGGTGTATACC
>JALYOD010000057.1 GCA_030857065.1 bacterium
GATGTAGGGTTCATTTTCCAATTACCAACAATTAGCTTTTGATTTTTTCGCATAAAGCTATTATATAACAAAATACTGTATTACAAAAATTATTGAGTCTCTTTCCAAGAAGTCACATTCCATCCTCCTGAAGGACCACTGACGAAGTTTGAATTTACTAAACCGCTATCGTAGTTGATAATAGCATTATTACCCAAGGTTATTCTGTAGGCTGTCAATGCTGTGGCTCCTGCATTATTATCCACATTAATAGTACCATTTCCAGCATACAGTATGACCGCGCCAGCATTATTGCTCAGGTTAATAGCTGAAGATGAATTTGAAGTGGTTAGAACCATAGGGTAGCTACCTGTGGTGCCTGAGCCATAAAAATTAGCATTATTACCTATAATCACATTACCATCAGCGACTATTACACCTTCAGATGCTCCATAGCTAGAAGAAAGTCTGACTGTGGCATTGTTACTAACGTCTATCGTGCCATGCACCCACAATGTACCTGTTACTGTTAAGATTGCTCCATTTTCAAAACTCAAATTGCCTGTGATTTCTTTTGGTCCGTAAGATTGTGACCCAGAAACAACATAATTACCAGAATATACTCCCCCAGCTGTGGCCTCTGCTTTCCAGTCTATAATGTTTTGGTCTGAGATAGGCAAAGCTACTTGAGTCGGATCAGCAAGAGAAGTATTGCAAGATTTATTATTACCACTACCAGTTTGGCAATAGTTCGTACCAGCGATAGTAGAGTTGTTCACTGTGTGAGCGTAAGTATTTCCCACTCCACCAGAGCCTACAGTGATGCCACTAATTAACCCTGTGAATCCACCGAGATAAAGTTTAAAAAATCCATCGAGTCCTGATGGTGATGTATTGTTCCAAGTTCCAGAATATGTTCCGATCTTGCCAGTACCATTCGCATAGCCATTCGCATTGGCACCAATATAATAATACTTTGAACTACTTGTTCCTCCATCTATGACTATCCAATACGTAGTGCCAGCTGTGAGTTGAGGGTTTGAAGAAAAAGGTACACTGACCCAGCCGTATGAAGTAGATACAAGTGAAGCTGAAAGGGAGCCATTGGCAAGTTCAGTAGTGCTCGGTACGCCACTGTTGTCTGTCACTATGTGTACGGTTAAGTTCCCAGGAGTGCTTACTTTTTTTAAATATAATTCTACTTTGTTTACGAGGTCTGTACTACTGACTTGGAAGCTTTGAGCAAAGTCTTGTGTCCCATTAGCATTGCCAAACTGCACATCATAAGCTGGAATACCTGAGTCATTAGTTTGATCAGCAGCAAGTGCTGAAGAATTAGCAGAAGTAGCACTACCTGTGATAGTGCCTGAGCCAATGATGGAGCCATTGGAATACACGCTACCATTGACCTGCGAACCATTGGACATAGTAAAACCACCTTGGCCAGACTGCATACCATAGCTAAATGATACACCAGTGCCTGCATCCAATATAAGTTCATTAGTGCGTTCACGGTTAGCAACATCACCTACTGCCGAAATAATCTTTTGACCACCTGAGTCTGTGATGGTTGTGGTCACAGTATTGCCATCTATTGTAATACTTGTAGGAGAGGTTAATGTAAAATTATTTTTAAGTCTGTAAAAAGCATCTTCAATACCTGACTCAGACAAGAAAAAGCTTTGCTTGGCTTTATTTCTATCGCCTGTTATTTTAAATTCTCGAACAGTTGGTGATACTAATCCAGCAATAATAGCCAAAGAGATGGACAGAAAGAAAACAATAGACAAAATCATCGCTGCGCCACCATTGTATTTTATTTTTTTAAAATAATTATTCATATATTTAATAACTTTGCCTTAATACTATTGTGTCATAAAAATTATATACTTTGTTTTGAGCATCTCTAGTAGAACGCAATGACAAGACTACCTTGACTGCCACACTTTTGGTGGTGGTTATTTGATCAAAGGTCATAGCAGTCACATAAGTATTCGTAGGATTCAAATTGCCTATCAATACATCATCTTGATAAAAAGAAATATTGCCACTAGATAGAACAAACTCCACAGAATCGCCAGCTACAGTGCCATCTTCAATGCGTACTTTCAAATCTCCAGATGCGATAGTGGTTATACTAGTACCCTTCCTTGTTTCTCTTGCAATACGCTCCATAATTTCAGAACTTTGTATTATGTCAGATTGGATTTGGCTCGCGCGGAAAGATTTCGTCATCAATATGAGCGTATTAATCAGTATCAAAGAAAACATAGCAAAAAGTGCGACATAAAGAACCATTTCAATTAGGGTAAAACCTCTTTTTTTGTTATTTTTTATATTCATTATGAAAACAAATCATTAATATAAAATTTTAAAGTTTTGGTTATAGTTGTGCCACTTTCAGACCACGTCACAATAACCGTTACAAGTTTGGTCCCAGAATCAAGCGACCCTACAATAGTATCAACATTCCCACTTGCAGTTCTGTATACAGGAGACAAGATTACTACTCTAGTAAAAATATCTGTGGTATTGGGGGTAGCAGAAAGTGTCCAAGTACCACTAGCATAAGTCGGATAATATGTAGTGCCATTAGTTAAATTAGAAATATTAGTCCAAGCATTGTCGCGTGTGACACGCACAGCCTCTGCTCCTTCTTCTAGTAGAAAGTTCGCTTGGCTTGCGTGCAAAGCCTGACGTCCAACTTGCAAAGATTTTTGACCCACAGCCACAGCTGAAATAAATGCTACCACGATGATAGAAGACACTATCAGTATCTCAACCATCATAAAACCTTTATTATTTAACCCAAAATATTTTTTTGTATTTATTTTAAGCATATTTAATTTGAACTAAAAATCCCGGTTGCGCCTATGGTAATAGTCTTGGTCAAAGATGATACGGTCACGACTACTGTGCCTGTCGTGCTCGGAGCGCCCGAGAGTCTGGCAAAATAGACATCGGACCCTCCACTGGCAAGTGTTATAGTAGAAAGACTAGCGGGTGATGATATTGGTATAATTTCATTGGTAGCCGTTAATGCAGAATACACAATGCCTTTAAATATGACTATTTGGTTCGAATCGAAATGCACTCCATATTCGCTAGAGTCAAGTGAGTTCAGAGACTGAGACCGAGCTTTGTCTAACGAAGACAATATATCAGAAACAGTAGCACTCAGAACTTGACTAGAACGAAATCTAGCAAAATTCGGTAAGACTACAATCAAAAGCACAACTAAAATAGAAAGAACAAGAAGTATTTCGACTAAAGTCATTCCTTTATTCAAACTCATATATATAATTATATATTATTAAGAACGGAATACAAAGGTGTAATCATCGAAATAGCAAAAAATCCCACGCCTGTACCTATAACTATCATAAGTACAGGCTCAATAATAGTCGAAAGGTTTTTGGTTTTATTTTCTATTTCGTCTTCATAATACATAGCAACATCGAGTAACATATCAGAGAGTTTGCCTGTTTCCTCTCCTACAGATATCATCTCGGACATCATTGTGGGATAAAGTTTTGGATTCTCTTCAAACATTTTAGAAAATGGTTTACCTTTTTCTATATCTTCTTTAGATTTGTCTAAAGCTTTTTTGTAATAAGAATTCTGCACCACATCTTGAGTTATTTCTATCGCGCGTGAAATAGACACACCAGAGGCAAGTAATGATGAAATAGTACGTGCAGTACGAGCGCTATTTAATGCTTTGGTCATACTGCTAATCATAGGCAAATGAAGTAACGCTATATCTATATATTTTGCAAAGAATTTGGCTTTGAACAAGGCACGAAAACCAAAAGCAATAGCACCTAGAACAACAAAGCTCAACAATAAATGTTTGGAGAATACATCTCCCAAAAATATCACGAACTGAGTACTGGGTGGCAATTTGACCCCTAATTCTTTGAAGGTTTTTGCTAATGTGGGCACCACAAAAGACAGCATCAGTATACCCACCACAACCATCGCAGACATAATAACTCCAGGGTATATCATCGCTCCTTTTATTTTTTTGGTCAGACTATTTGATTTCTCTAGATTTATCGCTATGTCCCCCAATGCGCCAGCTAGATTGCCAGACTCTTCTCCAGCGCGCGTCATAGATATGAAAAGTGGGGAAAAAACCTTGCCCGACTTGGCAAGTCCAGCAGAAAATGTACTTCCTGCATTAATTTCAGCATTTACATTTTGTATCACCTGTTTTAATTTTTTATTTGTTGTTTGTTTCTCTATTACAGAGAGAGCGCGCGAGAGCGAAAGCCCTGCCTTGATCATTCCACTGAGATTCTTAGTCATCAATATCATATCGTCTGTTTTTATTTTAGAGAAAAACTTCGCAAATAAAGCATCTAGGTCAAGAGGATTATTCTTTACCTCAATAATAGATATTGGAGTACTGCCTTTGGAGCGAAAATCGCGCGAGAGGGAAAAACGATCATTGGCTTCCATTACCCCATCTACTATTTGGCCTTCTTTTGTTTTTATTTTATATTTAAATTCCATACAATATTTTATTCAGAAACAACACGGAACACTTCTTCTAGAGTCGTCACACCGAGCACCGCTTGGAAAACTCCATCTTCGAGTATAGTCATCATTCCCTCACTTTTAGCTTGAACTTCTATCTCGTCTGCGGTAGCACCTTTCATAATGAGTTCTTTGATAGAATTACTGACTTTCAAAACTTCGTGTATACCTAGACGCCCTTGATAACCGTCCTCTGCCTCAACACTCTTGACTGCTTTATAAAAAGGAATTTTGTCCCAAGTTGTTTTGTCCTCAACAATTTTTTCTAATTTTAATAAAGAGAGCATCCTGTCTAGATCTATCACCTTGCCCAAGTTCACGACTTCGTCTTTAGACAAGAAATATTTTTCTTTGTTCGCTATCAAACGACGCACGAGTCTTTGAGCGATGATAGTCTTGACAGTAGAAACAATAAGAAAAGGTAGAACTCCCATATCTATCATACGAGGAACTGCTCCTGCAGCAGAGTTGGTGTGTATAGTAGAGAGCACCAAGTGTCCAGTCAAAGACGCATTGACTGCTAGTGAAGCTGTCTCGCCATCGCGAATTTCTCCCACCATCACTATGTCTGGGTCTTGACGTAATAGTGAACGAAGGCCATTTGCAAAAGTCATACCTATCTCGGGTTTTACTTGGGTTTGATTGACGCGAGGCATTTGATATTCGATCGGGTCTTCCACTGTAGAAATATTTACTTCTGGGCGATTCAAAATATCAAGCATAGTATATAGCGTCGTTGTTTTACCAGAACCTGTCGGACCAGTAGCGAGCACCATACCAATGCGTTGTTTTAATGATTCGTGAATGCGTTCTAGAGCTATACCGTGGAATCCCAAACCTTCGAGGGAAAATCCATGCGAAGTTTCTTTCAAAATACGAATAACGGTTTTTTCGCCGTAGAAAATAGGCAAAGTAGAAACACGAAAAGAAACCTTTTCACCATTTTGATCTATCTTAAAACGCCCATCTTGTGGCAACCTTTTCTCATCGAGTTTCAAATTCGACAGTACTTTGATACGAGCTGTAATACCCGAGGCTGCTCCTTTGTCTAATATCATAGCGTCATGCAGAATACCATCTATTCTATAACGCACGATCAACTCATTTTCAGCTGGCTCTATGTGAATATCTGAAACATTTTGTAATATTGCATGAAAAATAAGAGAGTCCACAATTTTGATAACAGGCAAATCCCCTGCTAGGTTTTTCAATTCTTCGCCTGTTTTTTCTACATCTTCTTTAGATACAACCAAAGACTTGGACTCTTTGTTAATAATATTAGTAAATTCGGCTTGTAGACTTTTCCTGTATTGTACCAAAGCAGCTTTGATAGAAATGTTATCTGTTAGACGTGGCAAAATTCTAAAACCGGATTTCTTTTTAATAAAATCAATAACCGACAAATCATCCACATCTAGCATCGCTACTTCGAGTGCATTGTCTTTTTTCTTGTAAGCAATAATATTATAATTGCGAGCGATAGGTTCAGGGATGAGGGAAAGTATGGATATGTCTATTTTTTCTTTTTCCAAATTCACATAAGGAAGTCCCAGTATATATGCTTCTGTTTTACGTAAATCTGGTTCAGCAATTTTGCCACTCGAAAGTAATACATCATTTAATCTTTGATTTTTCTCTTGAGCAATTTTGGCAAAATCTTCTAAATCATTTTTAGAAATTAAATTAGACTCCAAAATAACTTTCTTCAATTGCTCTTCATCTACTTGCATAAATATATTATAACAAAAATCCCCAAACAAAGCTTTTGTGTTGGGGATTTTTTAGAACTATTTATCTTATTTTTGCTTCTAGCATTTCTAGTCTAACCTTTAAATCATCATTTTCTTTTTTTAATTCTTTAATGGAATTGATCAACGGTATAACAAAACTTTCATATGACAAATTCAAAGTACCCATTTTGTCATCATCTTTAACTAAAGCACTGAAGGGTATATTTAATTCTTTCAAAACTTGCTGTACATCTTGTGCTATCAAACCATCTCTTCTTGTCTTGTTTTCATCATCTTTATAATTATATGATGCTGTTTTAAGTTTCAAAATAAAATCCAAACCAAGCTTGTCTGTATATACAACATTTTCTTTTAGTCTCAAATCAGAATAATTTGTCCATGCACCATAACCTCCTACTGTAGTTGCACTTGAATCACCTATCACTACTCTGTTGCTTGCATTCACTATGGCATTAGCACCAAGAGCTGTAGCATTTGTTAAAGCACCACTTCCAACATTTGCTAGATAGCCTAAAGCAGTGTTGTAAGTCCCTGTAGTATTATAAAATAATGCATCATAACCAATACCTGTATTTCCAATTCCAGTTGTAGTAGCTTCAAGAGCAGCAGCTCCTATTGCTGTATTTAGAGAACCAGTAGTGTTGAATCCTAGAGTGCCATTAGCACCAAGAGCTACATTATTATCTAGATTACTTGGACCTCTACCCACTAAAACGCCATTAATCAATGCGTCCCCACTTACATGTAATTTTTTTGTTGGATCAGTAATACCTATACCCACATTACCGACAGAATTTATCCGCATTCTTTCTGCACTATTTGTAGAGAAGTTTATAGTATCTGCTCCGCTTGAGAACATTCCTGTGTTCGTGTCTGTTCTAAAAGTATGCGTAGGCGAGCCAGCTGAGCCGAGGGTCGTACCAACAGCTCCGCCAACATCTAGTTTGGTCAAAGGTGTAGTTATGTTAATACCCACATTACCATTTATAGGATTTAAAATAACATTACCCTTGAGTGTACCATTTGTAGTAGAATCTAAGGTTAGATTGCCACTTGAAGTTGAACTACCATTGATAGTGAATCCACTCATCTGCAATGCTTGCGTAGCTATATGGTTACCCAAGTTGTCAGCACCTCCACTAGCTGTCTGCCAAGAAGGTGCGAGAGTTGTTCCATTTGAAGTCAATACTTGTCCTGCTATGCCATTAGCAAGTCTTGTAGGTGCACCTGATACACCGCCGTATATAACATCACCACCAGTAGTCATAGGATTTGTCATTTTGTTATTGAAAGTATTCCAGTCTGTACTTGTTAGAAAACCTTTTGTAGAAGTATTTGCACTTTGCCCATTTATATAATCTATAGAAATTAAATTTGAAACTAAATTAAAATCAGATAAAGTAAAAGAATTGAATCTCAAATCTACACCTGACTTGGAATCAAAATTGGCAAGACCACCACCTAAGTTGGAAGCAGTATTTGATTCTCCACTACCACCACTAGCTGGAGCCCAAGTCAAAACACCGCTACCATTAGTTTGCAAAAAATCACTAGCATTACCGTCATTAGCAGGCAAAGTCAAAGTGTAAGTTGTAAAAGAAGCACTTTGAGGTTGGATGATAACTCTACCGCCAGTTACATTACTGAGAGACAGTATACCCATAATGTTATTGTTATTACCAACAGATAAAAGCTCAGGTGGAGCAGTGTTGCCTATACCCACATTACCCAACATAGCGGTCAGAGAGTATCCTCCACCTGTGCCAACAAATCTAGATTCTCCCAAAACATGAAATTTGTACGAAGGAGAAACTCCCACACCCACATTGCCAGTACCTGTATTCAATAAAGTATTATTGCCTTGATTATTGATTTTTAAAGGTTTTGTATTCCAAGATTGAAGATAAGCAAAATTAGCATCAGTACCGATAGTGACTCTTGTTATATCATTTTCTTTGATGCCCAATTGGTATTCACTGATATTAGCAGGATTTATTGGCGCACCATTCACAGCAAAACGATTCGATGGGACTATTGTGTTCACGCCAACCAAAGATCCATCGTCAAAAACAGAAGAACTGCCGAGTGTTGTTGTATTTGGTGTCCATCTAGCGAGCTTGTTCACTGTTCCACTACCTGTTGGACCTCCTCCTCCACCCGCAGCCCAAGACAAAGTAGCAGTACCACTATTTACGCTTGATATTTTCAAAACATCATTTGCTACACCTTGAGTAGAAGGCCAAGTATATGCAATACCTTTGATTTTAGTTATATCGCCTGTACTTGATACAACAAATGGTTCAGGTAAAGCTCCAACACTAAACCTTGAGGTAGATCGCCCCCCACCGAACACCAGCGTGCCAGTTTTACTTTGTAAAGTAGGTCCTATATTCATAGCAGGGTCAACAAAACATCCTGGTGCTATACAACCAGAAGGTGGTGTAACCCATGCTCCTAACGCTTGGATAGAAAAAGTAAAACCAATGAGGATTAGGAGTGATTTTAAAATTGTTTTTGTTTGTGGGTTCATTTTATTTTAAATATTTTATATTAATAATATTATAACTCTTTTTAAATATAATAGAAACATATTCTAGTTTTCTTTATACCCCGGTTTCCCGAATTTACCACCCCTGGCTACAATTGATGCAGAAAGGTCCTGACCTGAATAGAATCCTTTGCAAGTCAAAGTATAAGTGGTAGTGGTATTTGGTGGTACATAAACATTAGGAGTTGATCCTGCATCAGTAGGTGTCTTTGGATTATTATTTTCATTCCAACTATTTTGTGATGGATTTGAAGTACCCACACAAGAATTAGCCTCCATATTGGTTGTCACCCAAGACAGAGTAGAGAAATTACCAACTGGTTTTGTAGCAGTCAACTTTATAGACTCGCCAAATTTTCTTTTTACGGAAATAATTTGAGAAAGTTGTTGACCAGTACCATTATTACAAGTTATTTTATATTTTGTTATATCGTAAGGCACATCAACTAATTGATTTGCAGAAGAGCTTGGATTGGCTTTAGATCCTTGCCAACCTGGAACAGAGTCTATATTTAAAGGATAGCCACTATCAGCAACACAACCTGTAAGGCCTGGAATATCTGGAGAGTCACGCCATTTCAAAGTAGTATTAAAATCTGGTGGAGTAGCCACTGATGGTACAGCATAGAAATCCAACAAAGTTGTATCACCAGATACGACAGTTACAGTAGCCCATAGTGAAAAAACTCCATTCAAATCTTTGCATCTAATTTTATAATCATAACTACCTTGAGGTAGATTCATTGTATTGTATGTTCCAGAAGGAGCTGGTTTATTTGTAAGCCAACCAATATCAGAAGGATTAGGAGGAGGAGTACCCACAAAATCAGTTTCACAACCTAGTGGATCATTTTTTAAATTAATACCATTCCAAGACAATACAGTAGAACTACCAATAGCCACAGGATTCGGTGTAGCTGTTATAGTCACAACAGGGTCTGTTGAACCATTATATTTAACTTTATAATTAGAATTAGCACAACCTGTGCCATCAGTGAGACAATTAAAAGAAATCCAGCCCAGACTAATCCTATTGCAAGTATCACAAATAGGAGGTGTGTCGAATTCTCCAGAATCTCCAGCCCAACCCCAACCTTTAAATTCTTTAAGCCCAGAATCATAAGTCACGCTATATACACTAGGTAATGGGTTCGTCAGGTCAATTTCTTCAGAGTTTAAACTTATCCAACCATCCACCCCCCCAGTATAAGCATTACGAGGAGCCTTGCCACTACAGTTAATAGGATTTGCGGTATAAGCACAAATACGAGCCCAACCATAAACTTTATTATTTGCCAAATTTAGCTTTGCATTAGTTGCATTAATGCCCGTAGTTACTGGAAATTCTCCTGTAGAAAATCCACCGAATTTTATCCACCCTTCAGATGACCATGCATATCCTGTTATATACCCTGTGTTGCCTGTTATATCAACATTCACTCCATAATTCACCACTGGTACAGAAGAATTATTACTACCACAGTTGCCGGCATCAATAAAACCATTGCGGTCTGTATCACAATCAGTAGAATTAAATGAAATCCACCCAATTCCACCAACTTTTTTAGGATTAAAAGTAGTGTCATTAACTTCATCGGCTCCCCAAGCAAAACCATAGATATTGTCATTAATACTAGAACTGGCAGGACTCGTAAAAAAAATGCTAATTCCAAAGACAAATAATACTACCAAAGTGCTGATTATATTTTTGTTATGGAAAAATTTTTGCATTATTATATGGATTGTAATTCTTTTAATACTTCTTCATCTGTTTTGGCTGGTTCAGAACTCTTTGGTGCATTTTGTAACTCTTTGATGACTTGCGCGTCAGACTTCACAGGATTCGGAGGGGCAGACTGTAGTTCTTTAATTACTTCTTCGTCTGTTTTGTAGTGTTTTTCTTCTGGTGCAGAAGTTGGCGAAACAATATTTATTTTCTGATTCTCTTTGTATAAATAAAAAGCTACAGCCAAAGATACAGCTACCAAAATAGCAACAAGAAAAATTATATTTTTCTTAGACATACCTATATTATACACAATACATTCAACAAATGTATATCCTACAGATAAATATTGTGTGGATAAGTAAGAATTTGCTTTAAACTCAAAAAGGTGCTATGGTAAAGTATATTAGTCCTGCAGATATGTGGGCTTTTTTTATTAAAATTTAATAATCAATACAAATAAATATATGTTGGATATAAAAACATTTAAATCAGCGTTAGAACAATTAGAAGAAGAGCGTAAAATTCCAAAAGAAAAAATTCTTGATGCTATTGAACAAGCCATGGCTGCTGCTTACAAAAAAGATTACGGCAAAAAAGGCCAAATCATCAGAGCCAAGTTCGACCTAGAAACTGGTCAAACCGACTTTTACCAAGTAAAAATAGTGGTAGATGAAAGCATTGTCAGAATAGAAGAAGAAAAAGAAGAAGCAGAATACAGTATACAAGAAGACGGCGACGAGCGTGTTCGTTTCAACAGCGAGCATCATATAATGTTAGAAGATGCAAAGAAAATAAAAAAGGATGTAGAACTCAACGATGAAGTGGTATTCCCTCTTGAAGGGAAAGACGATTATGGACGCATCGCTGCTCAAACTGCAAAACAAGTCATCATACAACGCATTCGTGAAGCAGAACGCACTTCTATCATAGACGAATATGGTACCAAAGAAGGTAGTATCATCAACGGTATGGTCCAAAAGATAGAACGTGGAGATGTATTTATAGATTTCAACCGTGCTACAGGAGTATTGCCAGTGGGTGAACAAATTCCTGGAGAATATTTTGCTAGAGGTCAAAGAATTCGTGCATATTTATACGCAGTTGAAGACTCACCTCGTGGTATTAATCTACGTCTTTCTCGTACCCATCCAAAATTCATCGAAAAACTTTTTGCTATTGAAGCTCCAGAAATAGAAAACGGAACAGTAGAGATCAAATCCATCGCTCGCGAAGCTGGTGCTCGTTCCAAAATAGCCGTATTTTCAAATGATGAACATATTGATCCAGTAGGATCTTGTGTAGGGCAGAAAGGTACACGTGTAAATACCATTACCCAAGAACTAGGTGGCGAGAAGATAGACATCGTGCCTTGGTCTACTGATCCGAAAGTATTTGTTGCTAATTCCCTCTCTCCTGCTAAAGTCCTTTCTATTGAAGTAGATGAAAAAGAGCACAAAGCTGTAATAGAAGTAGCGGAGGATCAACTCTCGCTAGCTATCGGCAAAGGTGGTCAAAACGTTCGTCTCGCTGCCAAATTAACAGGATGGAGAATAGACATAAAGGGTGTGGGAGGTGCTGTAGCCGAAAACATGGAAGACTCAGCAAATATAGAAGAATCAACAGAAGAAGAAGTAGAGAAAGAGCTTAAAAAAGTTGAAAAAGAAGCGCAATAAGAATATAATATTTCTATGGCAAATATAAAACACAAACCTTCAAAATATATGTTGAATTTACTTCACACTCTTCCTGCTTTTGTAGAAGAAAAAACAGGTGTGATAAATACAATCGTAGAAGTTTCTTCTGGGAGTATTAATAAATACGAACTAATTACAGAATCTGGTCAACTCAAGCTAGATCGTGTTGGATATTCTTCTTTAGCTTATCCTTTTACATATGGTGCCATACCGAACACTTGGGATTATGACAACGATCCATTAGATGTAATGATAATGAACATAACAGAATCTTTAGTACCAGGATCGCTAGTAGAAGCTCGTGTTGTAGGTGTAATGAAATTTGTTGATGGGGGGGAAGTTGATGATAAGATAATAGCAGTGTTGAATGATGACAAAAGATCTGATCATATAAAATCTTACAAAGATTTCGGTCCCTATTGGGAAAAAGAAACAAAATACTTCTGGGAAAATATAAAATTCTTAAAAAAACCAGGCACAGGCGTGGTAGAAACTTTTCATGAACAAGAAGAAGCCTTAAAAGTTATTCATGAGTGCATAGAAAAATACAACACAGAATACGCTCCAAAATTTGATTAGAATTTTCTTCGATTTTGTGATATAATATACGTGTAGGGCTTATCTATAGTTAAGACCCTTAGTATTATTATCGTAGTATTATCAATTAATTCATTTAATTAAAACATTATATAAAATAACCTTTAAAATTATGAAAAAAAATAAACAATACACAAAATATTTAACATTATTAGTAGCTGTCATGCTCTTATCGAGCAATATGACATACGCGCGTGAAAATGAGTTTAATGATGGTTCTAAAATCAGTGAAACTAGAGGATTGGGAGAAAATAATGATGACCGCAATGACGATGCAAAGATAGGCAACAACCAAGAATTGGAAAACCAAATCCAATTAAAAAGAGAAGCTTATCGGCGTGAATTTAAGGATTTGAGAGAAAAATATTCTCTAATCATAGATGACCTCAAAACACAAATTGAACAAAGGAAAAATGAAACAAAACAAAGCAAAGATTTAGAGAAAATAAACAAAAATAAACAAAAATACACCAATAGGGGAATTTCTATAGATAGCTGGACCAGCGCTGTAGAAAAAATAGAGAAAATACAAGACAAATTAAATGAGATTATTAAAAAGGCAACGACTTTGGGAATAGACACAACTAATGCCGAAACAAGTATCACAAATGCAGATGCTAAAATAGCTCAAATTCAAACCAATGTAACAGCAATGATGGCACTCATAGCAAAACCTGTACCACTCGCTGATGCAGACAAAAAAGAACTATTAATACTTTCAAAAAAGACCCAGGCTCTAGTAAAAGATGCCAACAAGTCATTGCGTGAAGCTCTAAATATGTTAAAGCAAGCGATGCAAGACAAAAGAAAAGAAGATAAAAATAAAGAAGCTAGTACTAATATCAACAATTAACTAAAATAATATGGAACCAAACAACAAATCAAATGGTGCATTAATAGGGTCAATCATTATTATCCTGATTCTTATTGTTGGAGGAATATACTTTTATACTACTCGAGTATCTCAAGCTCCATCGTTACCAGCAAACAATACAGAAGCTTCCGCTCTACGGGCAGACCTCAATGCTCTAGAGGCACAAATGAATACTAATACACATAGTAGCAATGAGGAATTCATGGTAAATTCTTATACTGTTGAATCATACTAAACAAAAAACACTACAGAAATATCATTTCTTAAAAAACCTCTACAAAACGAAGGGGTTTTTTAATTGTTTGAAAAAATATATATTTTAGTATAGACTAAACAAATGCAAATAAAAATAAACAAATTACCTAAAAGTTCAGTAGAAATAGAGGGAGAAATAGATGCTCCTATATTCGAGACATATTACGCGAAAGCCTTGAAGAGAATAGGCGAAAATGTAGAATTCGATGGCTTCCGTAAAGGCAAAGTACCTGAAAACATCTTGACTTCCAAAATTCCTGAAATGCAAATATTGGAAGCAATGGCAGAACTTGCTCTCAATGAACATTATCCGAAGATGCTAGACGAACACAAGATAGATGCATTGAGTCGTCCAGAAATAAATATTATCAAATTAGCACGCAACAATCCTTTAGCTTTCAAAATCAAAACTGTTGTTTTGCCAGAATTAAAACTTCCTGATTATAAAAAGATAGCAGGAGATATTATTGCTAGTGTGACGGATACAGACAAAAATACAGATGTTACAGATGAAGAAGTAGAACAAACTATAATGGATATTCGTAAATCCCGCGCGCCAAAACAGCCTATGGGAGATGTAGCGAAAGAAAATACAGAAATCACCACCCCCTTGCCCCCTCCTCAACAAGGCGGGGGAGAAAATGCAGAGCTTCCTTCTTTTGATGATGAATTCGTCAAAGAGCTTGGTCAATTTGAAAATGTAGAGGACTTTAAGATAAAACTAAAAGAAAATATAAAACTAGAGAAAGCTAATCAAAACAAAGAAAAGACTCGCCTAAAGATGGTTGAGAAAATTATTGATGATACTGAAGTGGACTTGCCAGAGATTCTAGTAGAAATAGAGCTAGACAAGATATTGAGTCGCATGGAAAGCGACATAACCAACATGGGTATGAAATTTGAAGATTATATCAAACACATCAACAAAACCATTCCAGATTTACGCAAAGAGTTTAAAAAAGATGGTGAGAAAAAAGCCAAGCTTGGTTTGATTTTGAATGAAATATCCAAAATCGAAAATATTTCTGCTGACGAAAAAGAAGTAGAAAAAGAAGTGTCTCATATCCTCGAGCACTACAAAGATGCTGACCGCAACCGCGCCACCATTCATGCATACACTATCATTACTAACGAAAAAATCTTCGAATTTTTGGAAGGTCAGAAATAAAACTCCTTTAAATACTTTTCCGCACTGGCCATTTTGCATGGGAGGATTTTGCTATATAATAAGTCTTTAGAGACCTATTTGTAAATTTGTTAAACTAAAAAACTTAATACATGAAAAATGAATCCATTGTCGCCTTTATCTTAGAAGATAAATACAGGTTTGTGCCGTATTCACCTAAAATATTAGACCTCGTAAATAAATACCGAAAAGAGTATCCTATAGTGAGTATGCGAGTGTTAAAAAAACACAAAAAAGATATCCAGATAAGGTTAGGAGGCTTCCCATTTATCCTTCTTGGTAGAGGGAAAATAGAGGCCAATGGAATTACTTGGATAGTGTATCATACAGCTCAGGCACCTGCTTGAGCTATTTTAATTCAAATTTTTATAGGCACTGACCATGCGAGTCATGCCGATGCCTCCGCCGACGCGTGGGAAGAATGGCAGTGACAGGAATTCATCGAGCTCGCGCTCTACTCTCTCCTTACTAAACAGATCAAAGAGCATCTTGGCATATCCACCGTCTGATATAGTATAGAACTCCTCACGCATTTCCTCAGGGTTGGTACTTCGCTCTGCAGATCCGATGGTTTCATTGCCAAACATGATGACATCTATTTTATTGGAATAATTTTTATTTTTTCTTTTCATATTCCAAAATGGTGAAGTATGTGAAGGAAACTCTTTGCAAAACACAATACTTCCAAAATCTTCCACCATTTTATTTTCATGCTCTGATTTTAATTCTTTCACACCATAGTACCTTGCGAGCTCGTCATACGTCTTGTGGTGAAACTCAGCCATAGAGCCGAAGCCCATATATTCTAGCAATTCATTTTCAAATTTCTCGAGTTCTTTGATGTCTCCTTTGAGCTCAAACTCAAACATCGGAAAGATTATTTTGTGACGTCCGGGTATCGGGTTCTTTTCATTGCGATAACTGGTACTGACACAAAAAACGCCCGGTAATTCTGGGCGAGTCAATAGTTCATATTCGAGCCACATCTGCCCCGTCTGAGGCAGTGGCCACACCTGCCCAGCGTATTCATACGTCGCCACAGTGGTCGGATCTTCGCACGCAGCGAGTATCGACAACCTGTCTTGAGTGTTCACTTCTACGAACCCCTTACTCAGACAAAAACTTCGTAGCTTATTTGCCACCTCACTAAATGCTACTATATCACTC
>JALYOD010000010.1 GCA_030857065.1 bacterium
GTGTTTAATTAATAGTAACAAAAAATCCCTAAGTAAGGGATTTTTTGTATTTTGTGCGCAGGAGAGGACTTGAACCTCCACGACTTTCGTCATACGAACCTCAATCGTACGCGTATACCAGTTCCGCCACTCGCGCATTTATATATTATAACAAAAATAGCAGATTATTCTGCTACTTTTTCTACTATCTCTTCTTTGTCGTCTTCCATACTAGCTTCGTTCACAGAAGAACGCAATTTCTTGCGAACATCTTTTACAGCTTTAGTTCTGATGTAATACAGTTTACTACGACGAGCA
The DNA here is from genome assembly GCA_030857065.1 of bacterium. GTDB lineage: Bacteria > Patescibacteriota > Minisyncoccia > Phycocordibacterales > UBA9973 > UBA9973. Next base: position 298 of record JALYOD010000010.1, read on the forward strand.
CGAGATTTTTTAGTTATTTCAATTTTATCTACCAAAGGAGAAAATAATGGAAAAATTCTTTCTACTCCTACTCCAGAAGCCACTCTGCGTACGGTAAAAGTCGCTCCTGCTTCTGTCCCATGCTTTCTTGCAAGGATGATACCTTCAAAAGCCTGAAGACGGAATTTGATGGTTGATTTCTCACCCTTTTTCTTGCCTTCTTTTTCTTCGGCGATTTTACTCCAAACACGCACAGTGTCACCAGCCTTAAAAACAAGCTTCTTGCGAGCTTCTATGTCTACTGGACTGAACTTGATTTTGTTGATGATATTCCCTGCCATAATAGAGAGTACTTTAGCATAAGAAAATAAAAATGGCAAATATTGAATAAAAAAACTCAACTAGTAAAATAGCCGAGCTTTATTTTAAAATGGTCTTTATTTTTTATTTTTGCCAATCTTTAATATTGGCAATCAATTTCCCATCTCTGAATTCAAAATTTAATTCTTTTTGAAAGCCATAAGATGTAAAGATGTGACTTTCATTTTTTATCAATCTCTCTTTAAGGAGATTGAAGGCACTTTCAAATGTATTCAAGTTTGCTTTAGTGAACAATATTCTTTCTGTTAAGTATGTCCAAGTTCCTACTCTGGGCCTTATATAGAAAGCACATATAACTCCAGACGCAAAGCTTTTAGTTACAATAGACCCCGATGGTTCCAAATTATACCCTATTTCCCTCAAAGCTTTATCCAATTCACTCTTTGATATATCAGCCAGGAATTCTGACAAGTTTTCTGGTTTTTTTAACACTATTCCTTCCATAAACAAATTTTTTAGTTTTTAATTAAATTTTAAAAATTCAAAATGAGTATACAATATATAAATTAATTTGTCTAGGAAAATAAAAATGCGTATTAATTCAATAATACGCATTATTTGCTATACTATATCTTTTTTAGATATAAAATCCTGCCAGAAGTTCCAGAAAACTTCTTGCTCGACAGGTTTCGGGGAGAGGACTATTTTATAGCATATCCCAACCTGCCGATAACTAATGATTTGAAATTCTGACAATTTACGAAGGACGAATTGAGAATTTTCTCTTTCTTCCCTGTTTTTAGGAATTTCATAATTCACTACAACAAACAAAGAATTCAAATCCTTTTCACATTCTACTCCTTCGAAACACCACTCATTCGTACAATACCTCGCTGGTGCTTTTATAGAAGGGTCAAAATAATTGCGATACTTCCAAAATAAATATTGATATTCCATATCGTCGACAGCTAACAGCTGCTCGGCTGCTTTTAAAGACCAAAAATAACTCATTGAGTTGTCTTTTAGACTAGAGAGTTTATTGTAGAGCAAACCCAAAGGTCGCGCAGAGAAATAAATCTTCGACATTGTGATTTGGTATTTATCTACAAAAATCTTTGCGTTCTTTGGAGTAATTACAAGATATTTTTTATGAACATCAAAGATATAAACTTGCAGAACTTTGCACATATTCCCTACGCCCATATGGTATGTAGCATCCGCAATGTCACTATTGCCAAAAATTTTATCTGAGTTTTGCAAATATTTCCCAGATGCGTCGATGGCTTTACTAGGGTCTAACCTATCATCAACCTTCATTTTCTGATTTATTTTCAATCCATAACCAACTGCAGTCCTCGGCATGAATTGCATTATGCCCACCGCACCAGCCCATGACTTTTGAAAATTCTTGCCATAGCTCTCTACAAAACAAATCCTCTTGAGTCGGTTTGGGGTAAAAGAATTTTGCTTCTCAACTCGAGATAAAATAGAATCATACTGCGACAAATTTATTCTGGCAGATAGAGCTTGCGAATCACGCAAAACCCAGAACAACGAATATTCGGTGCGAATCTTGGCAAGAAAATCCAAATTCTCTGTAGTCAATGGAAGTACTCCATTGATGTAGTCTATCCTTTTGTCTTGAGAATAAACTGAACTAAAAATTATCAAAGTAAAAAATATCAAAAGATTTTTCATATTTTTTTATTAAATTAACGATGAATATATATCGTATTTATTATAGCACTTTAGAAAAAACTTCTGGTAGTGGCGCTTCTACTTTGACTATTTGTTCATTTAAAGTTTTAAATTCAATGCTTTTTGCATGCAACATCAATCTACCAAATTCTATCGGACAAATATTATTCGGAGCATAAAGCTTATCGCAAACGATAGGAGCATTGATGAATTTCATATGTACGCGTATTTGATGTGTACGGCCAGTTTTGGGATACACTTCGAGCACTGAGTACTTAAGAACTTCAGATGGTGCAAAATTATCATGTCCGAGGATCCCAACTGGTATTCCAGTAAGGGCGCAGGACTGAGAATTTTGTACCATCTGAAGTTCACCGAGTTTCAAAACTTTGTATTCTGTCACAGCTTCGCGAAGCTCTCCACGCGCGCCACGACCTGCAAGTCTACGACGAAAGTCCGATGGACTCCTGCCGATAGGTTCATTGATTATATC
>JALYOD010000018.1 GCA_030857065.1 bacterium
AATAGCACTGTTGCTCTTCGCACAGAAGGGGAGTTAATATTAAATTATCGACTGATCGGTCCTGGAGGAATTCAAGTTTTTCGAGACAATAATTTACCAGTTAACGCAACGGTATATGATGTGTCTGGTAAGGCTTTAAAAAAAGTAATACTTGGTGGTGATGAAGACTTCTTCTGGATTTCGGAGTATTCTCCAAGCCAGATGTATCTTCTGAAACTTGATGGCTACAAAACCGTAAAATTTTTAAAATTTAGAAGATATTAAAAAATTGTTTATTCATGGTGTTGATAAAAGGGCTGACTGTCGAAAGACTAGACTCGCCCTTTTTTTTATTTTATATACAACCCCCCTTTCAAAAGACACAAAAGTTTTCCACAGTTTTTATTTGACAGTGAACGAGCGTTCACCTATACTATATACATAGGTCAATTAATAAATTTAATATAATCCCACTATGCTAATAATTAGCTTCATGGGACAAGAATGATATGTCACAAAATCAATATTTAAAAATAGTAGAAAAAGAGATTCAAAATATAAATAAAAAGATAGATATGAAAATTCTATCAGGCGAGAGTTATTTTAAAGAAGCTCGCGATCACAAACTTCTCTTGAAAAAGATTCGCTATGCAAAGAGGAATCAGGGTGGAGTACTGAGTCGATGGTTCCCTGCATTCTTTTCTTTTCAATACTAATTACTTTTTTTGACCTCCCCTATAATAGGTCGAGGAAAATACAAAAATAATAAATTTATGCAAGATAAAGAATATCAAAAAATAATTTACTCTTTTTACGATAGCAACAATCGCATGCCATCTTTTTCTGAGATGCTCAAACTTTTTGGCCTTCGTTCCAAAAACGCTATTTATAAAATAGTAAATTCTTTGGTAGAGGAAGGCATAGTATCCAAAGATCATTTGGGTCGTTTATTGCCTACTAATATGCGAGATGAAATCCCCATGCTAGGTTTCGTTACAGCAGGACTACCTGCTGACGTAGAAGCCGAGCTTACTGACCGAGTCAACCTCAATGATATGCTCATCTCTCGCAAGAATTTCACTTATATGCTCGAAGTCGACGGTGACTCAATGATAGATGCGCATATAGAGCGTGGGGACATGGTATTAGTAGAGAAGACTGACGTGGCGAAAGATATGGATATAGTAGTGGCAGAAGTCGATGGAGAGTTCACTATGAAATACTTTCGCCAAAAGGGCACCAAGTCTTGGCTCGAACCCGCCAACAAAAAATACTCTCCCATCTATCCCACATGCTCTCTCAAAGTCATCGGTCGTATCAAGGCCGTGATCAGGCAATACTAAAGAAAAATTTTATTTTAATAAAATTTGGTGCGGGATAAGTTTCTTCCGCCGACTTTTGAATTTTTGAAAAATCTATTTATACAAATTAAAAAACCATTTGCACTAGCAGATGGTTTTTTAATAAGTGAAAACAAGCAAACTGGGTATTGTTACGCGACTGCGTCCTTGAGACCTTTTGCAGGACGGAACTTTGGAACCTTTTTAGCTTCTACTTTGACTTGCTCTCCAGTCTTTGGGTTGCGAGCCATACGAGCTGCACGGCCTTTGACTGAGAAAATACCAAAGCCAGCGATAGAAACTTCACCGCCTTTCTTCATAGTATCGATGATAGCACCAAACATACCGTCTACTATTTCTTCAGCTTGAACTTTTGTACCGCCTAGTTTACCTTGAACCCATTCTGCTAATCCTTGTTTATTCATATTTTTATTAAAAATTATTTTTATAAAGTTTTTTAACATATTTCGACCTATTCCTATTACTACACTATTATATAATAAGGGTTTTTTAAGGGCAATAGCACAATACATTTGACATTTTATCTTGCGTATTCTATAACTCTGGTCTCGCGGATCATAGTCACGCGTATTTCGCCTGGATATTTGAGCTCTTGTTCGATCTTGACCGCTATATCACGAGCCATTATTTTGCATTCTACATCAGATGCTTTCTCTGGAGTGACAAAAATGCGTATTTCACGGCCAGCGGAAAGAGCATAAGACTTTTCTACAGCAGGAAAGGCATTGACTAGAGCTTCGAGTTCTTTTAATCGTTTTAAATAATTCTCAACACTGTCACGACGTGCTCCTGGACGCCCTCCAGAGATGGCGTCGGCTGTTTGCACGATGACGGATTCAATAGTCTCATAAGGATAGTCCTCATGATGACTCTTCATAGCTGTGATGATACGTTCGTCTGCACCGAATTTTTGAAGTATACGCATACCTATCTCGATATGTGTGCCTTGGACTTCGTGGTCGAGAGCTTTACCTATATCGTGCACCAATGCACCTGCTTTGGCTATGGCTATATCGGCGCCCAGTTCTTCAGCGAGCATACCTGCTATGTGTGTCATCTCGATAGAGTGTTGCAAAACATTCTGGCCGTAACTTGTGCGGAAATATAGTCGGCCGATGATTGCCACTATGCGAGGGTCGAAATTTAATATTCCACATTCATACACTGCTTGCTCACCCTTTTCTTTGATTATTTTATTTATTTCTTCTTTTGCTTTTTCTACGAGCTCTTCGATCTTGGCTGGTTGAATACGACCATCTAATATCAAGTTCTCTAGAGCAAGACGAGCGACTTGTCTACGTACTGGGTCAAAAGAAGAGATGATGATAGTACCCGGAGTGTCATCTACGATGAGTTCTACTCCAGAAGCGCGTTCAAAAGCACGAATGTTACGTCCTTCTTTACCGATGATTTTACCTTTTATGTCATTGTTCGGTATTGTGACAGTAGTGGTCATCATTTCTGATGCTGTAGATGCTGCAAGACGTTGGATAGAAGTAGAAAGTATGTCTTTAGCACGACGATCAAGCTTTTCGTCATTGACTGTTTCTAGTTTTTGCATACGTACGAGCAAGTCTGCCTCGTATTTCTTTTCAATATCACTCATTAACTCTTCTTTGGCTTCTTCTTGAGATAGGTTGGCTACACGCTCTACCTCGGTTATTTTTTCTTCAAGCAATTTGTCTACCTTTTCTTTGATTGTTTTGATTTCTTCAACCTTGGTTTTGATATTCTCGACTTCTTTGTCTATGTCTCTTTGACGACTATCCAATAGCTCATCTTTCTTTATGAGTCTTTTTTCTGTTTCTTTAAATTCTACTTCTTTCTTTTTCTCTTCTTCTTTCAATTCAGCAAATTTGTCTACTGCTTTTTTCTCTGCCTCGCTCACTATCTTTTGTGCTTCTTCTTTTGCTCCGATCATCATGTCTTTGATGTCTATCTCAATAGATCTCTTTTTACCCAAAGCAATGATGAGTCGTAAATAATAGCCAACACCCACGCCTAAAAGGAGCGCACATGCTCCGACTAAAATTATTGTTAATATATTCATAAGCTTATGTTAGCTTATAAAAACACACCATTATATTGGTATTTGTCGTGCAATACTAGCATTATTTTCATTAATGATTTTATCTGCACTGATATTTTTCACAAAAAAATTGGAAACTTTTAAATAATCCATAATATAAGATATATTCTTATAACCCAAGTGTAAATAAATTTTTAAATCTCACTTAATCAATATACCAAAAATACCGATCTATGTCTAGCTTTTGCTATAATGCATTTATTTCACGATTCCTGCCTTGCTTTTAGTGACTATTTCATCCACGATGCCGTACTTCTTGGCTTCTTCGGCGTCCATATAAAAGTCACGTTCTACGTCTTTTTCTATTTGAGTTAGGGTCCGGCCTGTGTTTTTAGCCAATAATTTGTTTAAATTGTCGCGAGTTTTCAAAATATGCTTAGCAGATATAGCTATATCAGAAGCTTGACCCTCTACTCCACCCAATGGTTGATGTATCATAACTTCAGCATTTGGTAATATGTATCTTTTGCCTTTCTTACCAGAAGAGAGGAGTATTGCTCCACCGGACGCAGCGATACCCACGCAGAAGGTTGAGACGTCTGGACGAATGTGGTTCATAGTATCCACTATTGCCATAGTGGAGGTAACAGATCCACCAGGAGAATTGACATATAAGAAGATGTCTTTCTTTGGATCTTCGGATTCGAGGAATAAGAGTTGAGCGATGACGATGTTCGCAGTATTGTCGTCTATCGGGCCTGCCATAAAAATAATGCGTTCACGCAAGAGACGAGAGTATATATCATAAGCTCGTTCGCCGAATTGCGATTTCTCTATAACTGTTGGGATTAACATAATGATATATTAGCATAAAACTCTTTCTTGGCACAACTTTTTGAACCGTCGCGTATTTTTAAGCTTTAAAATCGCTCATACTCAGCTCGACAGCTTGCGTAAGTCGCTTCAAAAAGTGCGCCTACGACGAGTTTTGTGAGTTATCCACAAAATATTGCTTGTGTGTATTTTTTAAACTGGTACTATTGTACGAGTGCTAAAAATAATATTACAAACGCAAAGATTAAAAAAGAAGAAAAAGGAAACGACATTTTTAAATTTTATATGTATCACACAAACAACTCCCTAGTCCGGAGTTGTTTTTTTATTATTGGATAGTAGAAAAAATTATGATAAATAATTATATGGGCGAGAGTGATATAGTAG
>JALYOD010000024.1 GCA_030857065.1 bacterium
AAGAAGGCGTTACATTTTCGTATTCTTGCGCTTTTTCTTGGACTAAACTTTTAGCATCACGCCACAATTTTTTATTCACTATTTCATCAGTTTTATGCAATAAGGTTTCTAGTACGAATTTATTTACTACATCATACCCTTGATCTAAATACACCGCCCCCACAAATGCTTCATACGTATTGGCAAGTATGTATTGCCTTGCTTTACCTATGTCTTTAGCTTCGCCTTTAGACAATAGTAGATAGTCATTCATGTGTATATTCCCCGCTATTTCAGCTATTATTACAGCATTCACGAGTGCTGAACGTAGAGCAGTCAATTCTCCTTCTGTGTATGTCGGATATTTCTTATACAAGAAGTCTGTAACAATAAGCTCTATGACTGCATCACCGAGGAATTCCAATCTTTCATTGTGGGAAAAAGAAGTTTTACTATTTTCATTTATATACGAACGATGAATAAAAGCTTGCTGCAACAAACTCTTATCTTTAAATACTATTTTTGTTTGTTTTTCAAATTCTCCAAAATCTATCATTTTTTTATTATTAAAAATTTTTAATTTATTTAATTTTAGCAATAAAATCCACAGCTTTAGCTATAAGAGGCACAATATCATTGTAAATTCTCAACTCTGGGATTTCTGAAAGTTGAAACCACTTTGCACCATCGAGCCCACCACTCTCTTCGAGCATTAATTCCCTATATTCACTTTCAGCCAAAAAATATTCTACTTTTTTCAAAGTCTTTCCACGTTCTGGGTGTGTGGCTATGTATTCGTTTTCACCCAACTTCACAATGATCTTTATATCAAGATTTATCTCTTCTTTAATCGCACGTATAGTGCCTTCATGAACATCTTCTCCTTGCTTTAACTTTCCTTTAGATAAAGTCCAGTATCCGAACACATCATGCACAAGAGCAAAATATGTCTGACCATCTTTCTTCGCATACACTAGAGCGCCACCGAGTATTTCTTTGGGTAATGTAGCTGGATCTACTGGCTCATCATTCTTTTTCTTTTTACTTACTTCATCTTTGCCGGGTTCACCTATTTCTTTATAGACAGCTCCTAGAACGCCGTTGATGAATTTGCTAGAATTCTCACCGCCAAAAGTCTTGGCGAGTTCGATAGATTCATTAATGGCAACTTTGGGTGGCACTTGAGTGCGATCACCAAACAAAAGCTCGGTCAAACCCATTCTCAATATATTTCTATCAATTACAGAAATCTTTTCTATTGGCCATTCGGGTGCTGCTTTGGTAATTATTTCATCTACTACCATTTGCTTTTTTAAAACCAAAGTAATCAAAGACTCAACAAAAATATCATCTTCGAGCCCTGGAGCAAATTCTTTCAAATTGCGACTCAAAGAATTTTTAATTTCCTCTGGAGTCCATTGTGTATCTTTTTTTTCCTCACGAGAAAGAGGGCCAGTAGGAAGAAAGTCCCACTCGAACAGTGTTTGGAGAACTATAGATCTTGAAAGGTGCCTGTTTGCCATAAATTAATGAACAAAGTGAATATAATTTATGAGCAATCCCGTAAAAAGCAATGGCTTTGATCGGGATGCCATATTTAATAATTATTTCCCTGCTTGTGCTACTTTTGCTTTAGTTTTCTTTTGTTTTTTTTCTAATTTTGCAACTTTATCTAAAACCTTTTTACCTCGGTAAAAACCACAAGAATTACAAACAACATGACGACGCTTCAAAACTCCACAATTTGAGCATTTTGCAAAATTTGTAGATTTTAGAGCGTGATGTGAACGCCTGTTTGCTGTATGCGATTTTGTATGTCTCATTCTTATAACCATAATATGTATATTAGCATACCTATTATAAAATGCAAAATTAAATTTATTCAAAATATTAGAGAATATAGAAAAAATATATAAATATGATATGATTAGATTTATGGAAAACAATCAAAATCTGACTCTCTTAAGACACACTTTGGCGCATCTTTTGGCGTCTGCGGTGCTACGACTATATCCAGATACCAAAAACACCATAGGTCCAGCCGTGGACAACGGGTTTTATTATGATTTTGAATTCTCTGTCCCACTTTCTGATGCGGATTTGCCAAAGATAGAGAAGATGATGTTAAAGAATCTGAAAGATTGGAATAATTTTACCCACGCAGAGAAAACTCAAGAGAAAGCTAA
>JALYOD010000053.1 GCA_030857065.1 bacterium
GTGCAGCAATACAGCTCGTGATTGCTCCCGCAGGTGACACTTTTATTAATCAATATCATGCTATTTTAGATGATGTCAAAGATGGTATGAGTGTCAAATATGCTTCGGATAATTTTTATAAATTTCACAAAGCATTTCTCCATATCGGCAAAGAAATAATTTTCGGTACTCAAAATAAAGAAGAAAAAAAAGAGAAATATACTCCTGGGCGTAGAGCGGTGGATGAAGGTGCTGCAGAGAAGATAGGAAACAAAATGAAAAGTTCGATAATGAAAGCCAACATTCGTGTGATAGCTTCTGGTCCTACTAAAATGCGCGCTGAGGCAATATTGAGTGAGATAGAATCTTCTTTCAATCAATTCACCGAAACTGCCAGCAATTCATTTTTATTTGAAAAACTCTCTGGTGGAGATTTGAAGCATTTTTTCCACGACTTCTCTTATAGAACTTTTGATAATCACAAAATACTTCCACTCAATTTAAAAGAACTTGCTTCTGTTTTTCATTTTCCAGTTGGAGTGTCTAGTCAACCACAACTTCGTGAAGCCAAAGCGGGTATTGCACCTGCCCCCGTCGAAATGCCACAGAGCGGAATACTTTTAGGCAAGAATATTTATCGGGGCAAAGAAACAGAAGCTCGCATGACTCGCGAGGATCGTATGCGTCATATGTATGTCATCGGTCAGACTGGTACAGGTAAGACTAACATTATGCTCAATATGATAACTCAAGACATAAGAAATGGTGACGGCTGTTGTTATATTGATCCACACGGTACCGACATCCAAACCATACTTTCACGTATTCCTCGTGAGCGCATTGATGATGTTATTTATTTTGATCCTGCGTATATTGCACGACCTATGGGACTCAACATGCTAGAATACGATTCAAATTATCCAGAACAAAAGACTTTCGTCGTGAACGAGATGATGGGCATTTTCAATAAACTTTTTGATATGAAAGTGGGTGGTGGAGCAATGTTTGAGCAATATTTTAGGAATAGTGCATTCCTAGTGATGGAGGACCCAGAGAGTGGTTCAACATTGCTTGAGATTACCCGCGTGTTGGCTGATAAAGAATTTCGGGATATGAAATTAGCAAAATGCAAGAATCCTATAATAAAACAATTTTGGATCGCTGCTGAGCAGACCTCTGGTGACCAGTCTTTAGCGAACTTCGTGCCATATATTTCTTCTAAGTTTGATAATTTTATTTCCAATGACATTATGCGTCCTGTGGTACTCCAACAAAACTCCGTGTTTAATTTTCGCAAAATAATGGATGAGAAAAAGATTCTTCTTGTGAATCTATCCAAAGGCAGACTTGGAGATATCAATGCGAATCTTATTGGTCTTGTGCTTGTTGGCAAGATCCAGATGGCAGCACTTTCGCGAGTAGATATGTTCGGTAAACCTATGAATGATTTTTATTTATATATCGACGAATTTCAGAATGTGACTACAGACTCCATCGCTTCTATTTTATCTGAAGCAAGAAAATATCGTTTGTCCTTAAACATTGCGCATCAATACATCTCACAGCTTGAAGAAAGTATTAAGAATGGAGTATTTGGCAACGTGGGCTCTATGGCAGTGTTTCGTGTTGGTACCGAGGATGCTAGTTTCCTTGAACCAAAGTTCAAACCAATATTCAATGCTCATGACATAACCAAACTCGACAATTATAATGCATATGTATCAATGCTCGTGAATGGTCAGCCGACTAAGCCATTCAACATTGAAACTTTGGCGCCAGAGAAGGGCAATATGGCCATAGTAGATGACATCAAAGAGCTTTCGTATCTCAAATATGGTCGTGATCGCGAAGAAGTAGAATCCGAGATAATGGCGAGGTATAATAACTCGAATTAATTAAACTTTGAATTTCACTAATTATCTGCTAATATAGTGATATTACAATTTTAATTTTGAATTATATATGCTAAGACCAAATGATGAGAAAGCTTTAATTATTATTAAACCAGATGCAATACAACGTAATTTGGTAGGGGAGATGATAAGTCGTTTTGAAAAAAAGGGATTAAAAATAATAGGAATGAAAATGATAACTGTCGAGACAGCTATTTTAGAAGAACATTATGCTCATATCAAAGACAAGCCATTTTTCCCAGGTATTCGTGACTTTATGCAAACATGTCCTGTTATAGTTATAGCACTTTCTGGAATTAATGCAGTTTCTGCTTTGCGTCTTTTGGTTGGTCCCACAAAAGCATGGGAAGCCAATGCAGGAACTATTCGTGGTGATTTTTCACTTTCTACACAGTCCAATATTGTTCATGCTTCTGATTCTATTGAAAATGGTGAAATAGAGGTAAAAAGATTTTTTAGTAAAGAAGAAATCTTTTCTTATGATAAAATTGACATTGATTTTGTTTACGCAGAACATAAACAATAATTTTTATAAAAAAATCCCACAAAAAGTAATTTGTCAAATTTGTTTTTTTTGAGAAGTTGTGTTTTTTTGATAAGTTTACTTGCAGAAAAATTTGAAAGGTATAGAATTTAAGTAGGGTTATTTTTATTTATTACTTAGAACACTATTTTATGGGAGCGTCGATCATATTTGGCCTTGGTCTCTTGTGTCTCGCACCCACTTAGCATTTTGCTATAGTAATACAGTATGGATAGCCCTAAAGAAGACGTCTCTAACAGATTTATCTGTAGAGATTTTTTCTTTTTAATTGGTTTTTTGTATTTACAGATTATTTTAAATTATTTTGATATAATAGTATTATGAATAGGAAGAAACTTTTAAACAGGACAGCTTTGAGTATAGTTTTCATATTTGTCCTTAATTTTCTTGCCAACAAATTGTATTGGTATTCGTCTTTTTGGTATTTCGATATGATCATGCACACCTTAGGAGGATTTTTTATATTGTTGGCTATTATTTATGTATTTAAAATAAACAATTTAGACTTCAAGTCTATCGTGTTGGCATTGTTGGGGGTATTTATCGTAGGTATATCATGGGAAGTCTTTGAATTTGTTTTTAATAATGTTTTAGCAGGGCAGGTATTCAATATATATGACACTTTGTCTGATATTTGTTTTGATATGTTAGGAGGAATTTTGGCTTTATTTTATTCGTTAAAAAGAATTATGTAAATAATCTGAAATACGTTATAATTTATTTATGCAAAACAAAGCCAAACTAACTTTTTGTGGAGGAACAGGCACCGTCACTGGTGCAAATTTTCTAATTGAAATGGATGGCAAGAAAATTCTGATAGATTGTGGCTTAACTCAAGGCACCAAACTAGCTGATGATATAAACTGGAGCCCATTTCCATATAATCCAAAAGAAATAGATATGCTTTTTATTACTCATGCTCACGTGGACCATGTGGGTAGAATTCCAAAATTAATAAATGAAGGATTCAGGGGAATTATTTATTCTACAATACCAACCAAATCTCTAGCAGGACCGATGATAGATGACACCAAAGGTATTTTGAGCAAAAATACCGAGTTGGGACTAGATGTTATATATAGTGAAGAAAATGTGAGGATTATTAATTCTATATGGGTAGGTCATGAATATTATCAAAATATCAAAATCACCGACAATGTATCTGTATCATTTAAAAATGCTGGACATATATTGGGTTCAGCGATGATTGAATTTGTTTTCAATGGTAAGAAAATTCTGTTTACAGGAGATTTAGGCAATAGTCCTTCACCATTACTTCCTGATACCGACAAGATAACAGATGTGGATTATCTAATAATGGAGTCTGTTTATGGCGACAGGAATCATGAATCTCGAGATGACCGTAGGAAATATTTGGAAATGGTTATTGAAGATAATTATAAAAGAAAAGGAGTCCTCCTTATTCCTACTTTTTCACTGGAGCGTTCTCAAGAATTGTTGTTTGAACTTAACACTCTAGTAGAAGAGAAAAGGATTCCAGTTATGCCTATATTTTTAGACTCACCACTCGCTATTCGTTTGACTGAAATATTTAAACAATATCGCAATTATTTTAATGCAAATGCTCAAAAAGCTATGGTGAATGACAAATACATCTTTGATTTTCCGGGATTACATTCTACTTTGAAATCGGAAGAATCTAGAATGATAAATGAAATACCAAATCCCAAGATTATTATCGCAGGTTCTGGTATGTCTTCAGGAGGGCGAATAGTCCACCACGAAAGACACTTTTTGCCGGATCCGAACAATACATTACTCTTGATTGGTTACCAAGCTGTTGGTTCTCCAGGGCGTTTAATACAAGAAGGATTAAAGACTGTTCGTATTGGAGGTGAATATGTTAATGTAAAGTCTCATGTTGTCACCATTTCTGGATATTCTGGACACAAGGACTCAGATGGTCTTTTGTCTTTTGTAGAAGATATGCAAGACAAAGTAAAAAAGATTTTTGTGGTAATGGGTGAGCCCAAAAGCGCGATGTTCCTAGTTCAAGTTATTCGCGACAATCTAGGACTCAACGCTTATGCTCCAGAAGAAGGCGAGAGTGTTATTTTGGATTGTTAATATTTTTTTATGCTATAATTTATTTATGAATTCAACTTTTTTCAATAATACAAATAAACACAGTCACAATCAAATCAAAATATGTGTTTCAGGTGCTGCCGAGACGGGGCATTGTGGAATAGATGCACTCGAGAAAGCTAAAGAGCTGGGGCGTGAAATAGCTCGACAAGGTGCAATCTTAATAACTGGAGCAACCACTGGATTCCCTATGTGGGCTGCTATAGGGTGCAAAGAAGAGGGAGGTGTGTCTATTGGTTTTTCTCCAGCGTCCACTGAGCGTGAACACATAGAAGTCTACAAATTGCCTGTGGATTATATGGATCTTATTATTTATACAGGTTTTGGTTATCCGGGGCGGGATTTGCTCCTTACAAGGTCTTCAGACGCTGTTATATGTGGCTGTGGACGTATTGGCACTATACACGAGTTTACTATTGCTTTTGAAGATGATAAGCCTATAGGTATTTTTGAAGGTCCATGGGAAATGGGCGGTCAGCTCAAGGATATTCTTGCTAAAAGCAATAGGCCGAACCAAAAAATCATAAGTGGTCTTGATCCTAAAATTTTAATTTCTGAATTATTAGCTTTAGTAAAGAAATATAAAATAGAATACAAAGTAGTGCAATAGATAAAACAATAAATAAAAACCTCCTTACGGAGGTTTTTATTTATTGTTTATTTAGCTTGAGCTAGAATTCTACTGAATGTGTTTGGATTGTGTTCTGCGAATTCCGCAAGCATTTTGCGGTTGATCAAAATACCTTTCTTTTTGAATATACCCATGAGCTTTGAATAAGAAATCCCGAGTTCACGACTGCCAGCATTGATTTTGATATTCCAAAGTTTTCTATTGTGAGATTTCTTGTCTTTGCGATGTGCAAAAGCGTACGAACCAGCGTGGAGCAGGGCATCTTTTGCTTGACGCTCTTTAGTAC
>JALYOD010000061.1 GCA_030857065.1 bacterium
CCATTATTCCATCTACATTTTTATTTATGGTTACTTTTACTGTAGCTGGGTTGTTTACAGGTATTGCATTTGCATTACCAGAGGTTGAAGTCCAAGTTCCAGTTCGTGCACCAGTTTGATAGTTATCAGACCATGTTCCAGACATTGTGCCGTCGTTAGCGATAGTACCAGCGATCGTCAATACTGTTTGTGGAGTTACCGCATCTGGAGTAGCTGTGTAGTTTGCGGTAAAGTTAATAGTATCTGCTACCACTGTGCCAGAGTTAATAACCCAAGTGTAAACATTCGCTCCAGCACCAGCAGGAGATCCTCCATTACCAGTTAGATTGAACATTTCGTCTTGAGCTAGAGTCATGTCATGTGAATAATCTGTACCCATATATTCCATGTCTATCACATACGGTCCTGTTGTGTCCCAAGTTGTTGCTGCGTTTGCTGTTGGTGCATTTGCAAATGGACTTAATACAAATGCGAGCATCATAAGAACCGATCCTGATTTCATTATTTTGTTTAATATTTTCTTCATAATGTTATTTTTTTATCTGAACAATATTTTCTTAATAAGTTCGTTGTTTTTTATAATTAATTTTCTAATTTTATTTAAGCTGATAATGGGGAAGATACATCGACAGTACCTTATCTCTATTATTTTGTAAGCAGAGAATTTGAGGTGCCGCAAGGCTTTTGCGTAGTTAGACTAGTTTTACAATTTAATCTAATTTTAATATTATATTCTATACATCTCCCACCGTCAATCAAAAAAAGCCCCATTTATGGGGTTAACACCTTGATAACATGTTAATAACTTTAATGTAATCTTAATAATTAGAGTATAATATGAATGTTTACCTGTTTCTACCTTTGAGTAGTATTTTATGTATTCAACTTAAATTAAGTTATCCACAAAATACTAACTTATATTTATTGACATTAAATAAGATTGGAATATAATATTAAGATTAGATTAAATTATTAACAATTAATATATAAAAAAATTATGACAACAATAATAAATACTCCAGGTGGTGGAAATAGTGATAACAGTTCAGGATTGGGTTTGATAGTGGGCGTTTTGGTGGCTATAGGGCTAGTAGCCCTTTTCTTTATTTACGGATGGCCAGCTATCCGCAAAAATCAAGCAGGAGGTCAACCTAATAGTACAAATATCAATGTCACTGTGCCAGATGTAACTTCTACACCAGAACCAAAACCATAACTAGTGTGTAAAAAGTAAACTATTAATTATAAAAAATATGTTGTATATATGTTATATACAATGAGCGATAAATTATTTCTTTATCGGTAAAGTCACCGTGAAGGTGGAGCCTTTGCCTAAGCCAGGGGAGGTGGCGAGGATTTTGCCATCGTGGGTTTCTACTATCCACTTGCTGATGGCGAGGCCGAGACCGACGCTTTTATTGTCAGACTTATGGGAGTTGTCGGCGCGATAGAAGCGGTTGAAGATGTTTGGGAGTTCTAGAGCGTTCATACCGATGCCGTTGTCTTTGACACTTATTTCTACTTCGTTTTTTTTCTTGGAGACAGATATGAGTATATAGCCACCCTTTTTACCATAGAGTATGGCGTTCTTGATGAGGTTGATGAGGAGACGTTCCAAATATTTCTCATCACCCATTATCGTCACATTGGTGAGCTTGGTTCGGATAGAAATATTTTTTTTCAAAGAGACAATCTTCCATCTTTTAATGGTCTTGTCTATGAGTTTAGTAATGTTCACTTTATTGTTAATGACTATGTTCTGAATGCCGGAGTCTGTGATAGTCAGGAGTGTCAGGTCAGCGATAAGTGCAGAGAGGTATTTTATTTCTTCATCAATGTTGTGGAGTGATTCGTTGGTACTTTTTCTTACTTCCGCATCAGTTTTCTTGTCTGTCTTTTTTCTTGCTTCCATGAGCGCGAGGTCCACATTGCCTTTGATGATGGCAAGAGGGGTGCGAAATTCGTGACTGATTTCGGCGATGAATTCTATTTTTTTCTTTTCTTCATCCAAAAGTTTTTTGGCATCTTCTAATAATTCTAGATTTTTACGGTCGGTAATGTCACGGATGTTACATTGGATCACTTTATGCGGACCCACTTTGTATAGGTTGCTGACGAATTCAACTTTGATCAGTCGGCCATCCTTGGTCTGGAGTGGCATGTCTTCATAGGTGACATAGCCACTTTTCTGAGTCACCTCAAAAGCTTCTTTGCTTTTAGCGATATCTATAAAAGCACCCACTTCCCAGAGCTTCTTTTTCAAAAATTCTTCATGCGAATAGCCAAGTATCTTTATAAGATAAGGGTTCACCTCATCTATCTGCCCTGTATCGGCATTCAATATAAGTATACCGTCTTGTGCAGCTTCAAAAAGCCTTCGAAATCTTAGTTCGGAATCTTGCAAAGCTTGTTTAATTTTTTGCAATTCTTTCTCCATTTTATTTTTTTTTAACAAAATATAATATTCATATTATTTATTCTTTTATGGTAAATCCAACACCGCGTATAGTCTTGATCAATGGTTTGTTTTTAGATTTATTTTTACCTGTTTTCTTATTGTCTGTATTGCCATCTATTTTTGTACGTAAATATTTGATATGCACATTGAGTTCATTACTCGCCTCTTTGAAGTCTGGACCCCATGCGTATTCTATAAGTTTCTGTCTGTTTACGGCTTCGCCTTGGTGGGTGATGAGCATAGCTAGGAGTTTGTATTCCTTGGGAGTAAGGGGGATGGTTTTACCCGCGCGAGTGACTTCGTGTTTCTTTTTATCTATCACGAGGTTGTCTATTTTTCTGATATCTGAGTCAGCCGTTTTCCTGCGACGCAGTACGGCGCGAATACGAGCAAAGAGCTCGTCGAGACCGAAAGGCTTGACGAGATAGTCATCCGCGCCGTCGTCTAGGCCATGCACGCGGTCTTCTGCTGTGCCCCGAGCGGTGAGCATGATGATGGGGGTATGGATATTATGTTCACGAAGCTCTTTACAAACAGCGCGCCCATCTTTTTTAGGTAGCATAATGTCGAGTAGGATACAGCTGTAATTATTCTTCATAGCTTTCTGGAGTCCTTCTTCACCGTCATACGCCACATCAACAGAATAGAGCTCTGTTTTGAGCCCTCGAGTCAAAATATCCACCAACTTTTTTTCATCTTCAATTATTAGTATTGCCATCAGCTCAGTATAGCATTATCTTTTATACAATGCAAGCATTATTAATACTATATTAAATAAACTTAATACAAATATTAAATTTGTATTAAGTTTATCCACAAGTAATTAACAACATATGCACTAAAAGTAGTATAAAATGCGTTGACTAATTAGGATTTTTAATATAATATTAAGTTTAGATTAAATCTTTGAGTCGAAAAGATTAATAAATTAAAAATAATAAGTTAAGAAAATATATTAAAAACCTTAAATAATAAATATAAAGCTATGTTAAATAAAATATTAAGATCTCAAGCAGAATGGAGGGAAAATTATAAAAACAAAGAAGAAAAAAATGAAATTTTTGAAACACTCAAAATGTGTCATTGTTGTTATGCATTCAAATACGCAGGTGCTTGGCATTTCGAAGAGCCATCTTACATAAAAGAAAGAGACTCTGAAGAAGAAGTTTCTATTAAATTCACAAAGTGCCCCAATTGTATCGAAGAGCTCTTGTCTCAATTTGATAGAGAGTTTGCCTAAAAGTTACTCTCATGCATAAAAATACTAAAAAAATCCTTATAAAAATAAAAGATTTACGAAGTTTAGCAGAAAAAATTGACAAGAAAGAAAAGATGGGAAAATCTACAGAAAGCTAGAATAAATAGACGACATAGCTGGACTTCGAATAGTCTTTTATATTGAAAATTACAAGAAAGAAATAATAAATATGAATCACACAATATCCACAACTAAAGATGTTTTATATATAGCGTTAATTATCGTGTTATTTTCATTATCAGCTTCAACTACTTTTGCCCAATCAAATGACGATTCAAATCAGTATGATAGTATATATCGCTATAATGCATTAGAGAATAAAATTTCATTTGCTGATAATATAAATAACATGATTCCAATTAAAAATGAGTATTTACAAATAGATAATATTACAATCGAACTCGAAGCTATTCGTCAAAGACAAAACTTTTCTAGAGAACAAATTAATATTGCAATTACTAAAATAGAAAATCGCTCTAAACTAACGAATTTCTTGATGGGTAATAGTTTAGGGGCATTACACTTCCAATTAGTCCAAATAAAAGATCAGGACTATCAACTAAAAAAACTTTCGTTAAAGTCACAAAATGATGTGGATAAAATTCAAATAGACGATCAAATAAAATTGGCCGAAAAAGACCAAACCAAGGTTGAGAATTTTGTTGCCGAACAAGAACAAAACGAGAGGTTTAATTTATTTGGATGGTTAGTAGATATGCTTTAAAAGGTGTATAATTAATATTATTAGCATTAAGTCGAATTATTAGTATTTAAATAAAAATATATGGACTCATACACATCAAGAAGCACAAAGCCAATTTATCATGGAACACAGATAGTTTGGTATATATTAGGAATCATTGAAATTTTACTAGCTTTTAGATTCGTTTTGAAATTATTGGGAGCCAACCCGGGGGCGGGTTTTTCACAATTTATCTACGGCATCACTTATGTATTTTCAGCCCCTTTCCTTGCTGTCTTTCAGAGGTCGCAAGTGTCAGGCAGTATATTTGAATGGAGCACTCTTCTAGCAATGGTAGTTTACTGGATTGTTGCCGTAGGCATTATTCGTTTGTTTCTAATGAGCAAGACTGTCTCCACTCCGGAAGCTGCAGCAAAGCTTGAAAAGCAAGAAGAAAATACAAATAGTTAATGCAGAATTAGCAACAATAGTCGTTTGTTGATTAAAATTATTAAAATAAATTAAAAAATTATGCTCTGGACAATCATAGCGATACTCATTATTCTTTGGCTTTTAGGTTACAACCTGAATTTTGGTGGTAATTTAATTCATACACTTTTAGTCATCGCGATAATCTTGGTGATAGTGAACCTCCTTTCTTAATAAAATCTTGCATCAATTATGTTTTCCTGTTCTTGCTCTAGCTTCTCATTTGAAAATACTCGCTCCTCGAGTATTTTCTCTATGAGAGAGGATTCATTAGTATCTTTTTTGTTGATATTCTTTTGTTTTACATCTATTTCTTTTGTTTCTGCTTTTACTTCTCTTATTTCCTGCATAAGGTTAGAGTGCGCATGAAGGGATAGATCAAAAGAAGCCTTGAAATTTTTCGCTTCTATAGGAAAATTTTCTTCTGCGATTTTTACTTCGTTGTCGAAATCTTCAGTATTTTTCTTAAATCTTTTTTCTAACTCCTTCTGATGTTCTTCTGTCAGTTCATTTTTTGCAATCAATTTTTCTGCTTCCTCGAGCCTACGAATAGCCTTATGGGCAGAGCGCTTGGCGCGGAGCATTGGGGTGAATGCCACTACATCGAGTATTGGTTCAGTTAACTTCACTTTTATCGTATAGAGCTTATCTCCAGGGATAGAGGACATAGAAGCATAAGCCACACTGCTTGTGCTTAATATTAAAATAAGCAAACTAGCAAATACATAAGTTAATGTTTTGGAAGTAAATATCCAAGTACTATGCACAGGTGTATATGGGGAAGGCAAAGGAGAATTCATGATACATCCCAACATATCTCGCTTTTCTTCTACAGTGAGTTTGATGTTTAGCATTTCATTCTTTAATTTTTGTTTTTTTTCTT
Organism: bacterium; assembly: GCA_030857065.1. Classification (GTDB taxonomy): domain Bacteria; phylum Patescibacteriota; class Minisyncoccia; order Phycocordibacterales; family UBA9973; genus UBA9973. The sequence continues at coordinate 5,771 of JALYOD010000061.1, forward strand.
CAAATGTCATAAAGGTTTTTCAATTTTTAAAATATTTCTAATTTTTTCCACACCTCTGGTAATTCTTATTGATACAGCATTTGTATTTATCTCTAGTATCCTACCTATCTCTTCTGGATTCAAGTCTTCCACCAATCGGAGATATACTACATCTTTGTAAGAGGGTTCTAGTGTATTTATAACTTCTATTATTTCTCTGGTTTCGCTTGAGAGCATAGCCCTGTTCTCTTCTTTAGAATCTTTAACATCAAAAGGAACTTCATCGCCATTTCTCTCTAGCATAGCATCGAGCGAATACATTTTCTTTTTTCGATACCAGTCTATGATTCTGTTGCGCAGTATCGTGAACAAGTAAGCTCGAGGGTTTTTTATCAACTCGTCCCTTTGCATTACCTGCCAAAACTCTATGAAGACATCTTGTACTACATCTTTCGCCTCTGTCCTTGGATTTATTTTCATTATAGTGTAGCGAAAGAGCGAGTCAGCTTCGCGTTCATAGATATCTTCAAAATTTTTCTTATTGTCTTTATCTTTTTTGTCCTCCATATAATAAGGCGTAATAGAAAGGTGATCCTTTCATATATAAATCTAGTGGAAACGCTTATTTTAATAATACAACAAATAAGCATTTTGTCCATGAAAGAACACGCTTTTTATTACGTCTTCATATACAGAGTAGTGGGCTTTGGCTCTTGCTCTATATTATAAAAATAATAATTAAAATAATTATATGAAAAAAATAACATTTGTAAAAAGTTTTATGGTTCTGAGT
>JALYOD010000025.1 GCA_030857065.1 bacterium
AACTGGTCCTGATCACGACAAACATTTCACTGTTGGTATATTCTTCGGAATTCATTTAATAGGCGAAGGCAAAGGTAAAAGTAAACAAGAAGCAGAACAAGCTGCAGCGATGAAAGCTTTGAATATTAAGAATTGGCTCGATTAAATAATTCAATATGAGATTAAAACATCTAGAAATAAATGGTTTCAAATCTTTCGCTAAAAAAACTACATTAGAGTTTCAAAATAGTATCGTTTCTATCGTTGGGCCAAATGGTTCTGGTAAAAGTAATGTGGTAGAAGCATTTCGTTTTGTGTTGGGAGAGCAGTCAATGAAGAGTATGCGTGGTAAAGGTGGCATAGATATGATATTCAAAGGTTCCAAGAATCTACCCAAAGGTTCTCGCGCATCTGTGACTATAGATTTGGATAATTCTGATAAAGTATTCAAATTGACTAATGAAAATGGTGAATATGTACCAATCAACTTCGACACTATTTCTATCTCTCGCGAAGTTTATCCTGATGGAGTAAACAAATATATTCTGAATAATAGAGAAGTGCGTTTGCGTGACATACATCAACTCGTATCTTCGGTAAACATTGGTATTTCAGGACATCATATCATTTCACAAGGCGAGGCTGACAGAATATTAAATTCTTCTCCGAAAGATTTGCGTGAAATTATCCAAGGCGCATTAGGGCTCGAAGTCTATCAATATCGCATCAAAGAATCTGTTCGCAAGCTCGAACGCACGGACTCTAATATCAAGGAAGTTATGATGCTTCGTCGTGAGAATGCTCCACATTTGAACTTTTTGCGTAAACAAGTAGAGAAATTCGAAAAGGTTAAAGAATTAAAAGATGAATTATTTAATTTGTATCAAGAATATTTCAAGAAAGAAACTTTTTATATTGAAAATGAGAAAGATATTTTGTTGAAAGAGAAAAATAAACTCACTGATGAATTCAATATTTTATTGTCTCAAATCCATGAAGAAGACGTGTCTGTATCCGAAAATGCTAATCTAGACGTGCTCAATAATTTAGAGAATAAAATAAACGAAATTCGTAGAATCAAAAATGAAATTGAGCGCAAACTCGGACGTATAGAAGGTATGATAGAAATGGAAGAGAATAGAGAGCAAGTAATTCCAAAGAAAATGATTTCTCAAGGTGAAATAGAGAGTTTTGTCCTAGATGTAGACAAATACATAGATGAAGCTATAAACAAAGAAGATATAAATGAGATACGTAATATTTTGATTAGTATCAAGAATATTTTAAATAAATTCTCGACAAATGAAATGATAGATAATCAAAATACAATCAATAATCAGCTGGTATATTTGCAAAATACTCAAAAAGAAATATTAGAACAAATACAAAACATAGAAAATGAAGAAAAAGATCTCCTCGCTCAAATATCAGAATTAAAAAACAAGATAAATCTAGAATTAGAAGAAATTCGTACTAAAGAGCGTGCCAAATTCGATTTGAAAGTCCGCCAGCAAGAACTTTCTTCTATTTTGAATTTAAATAGAATAAAATATGAAAATTTAAATAAAAATGTTGACATATTACAAAGAGAAAAAGAAGAAGCCGTGATGTTGCTCAACAATAGAGTTTTGTATACAGATGACCTTAACATAGAGATGAATTTTGATCGCAACACTCAAGAAGACTTACATCGTAAAATAGAACGCAACAAAATCAAGCTGGAAGACTCTGGAATACTCGGAGCTTCAGATATTATTAAAGAATACAATGAAGTAAAAGAACGTGATGAATTTCTGGCAAAAGAAGTAGAAGATCTACAAAAGAGTATTGAATCTTTACAACAAATTATTAAAGATTTAAAAGAAAGAGTTGGCCTTGAATTTAAAGATGGAGTAAAAAAGATAAATAAAGAATTTCAAGAATTTTTCGCTCTGATGTTTGGTGGTGGAAATGCTTCACTTGGTTTGGTTGTTTATAATACAAAAAAGAGGATAGAAGATACAGATGAAGAGGGAGAAAATAATAAAAGTAATGATAAAGAAAATGAATTGATTTTTGAAGAGGGAATAGAGATAAATATTTCATTGCCTCACAAAAAAGTGAAAGAATTACACTCCCTCTCAGGCGGTGAACGTTCTCTCACCTCTATCGCACTGCTCTTCGCTATGAGCCAAGTCAATCCACCACCATTTCTAATCCTAGACGAAACAGATGCAGCCCTAGACGAAGCTAACTCTAGGAAATATGGTGATATGCTAGAACGCCTTTCATACCATTCTCAACTCATTGTGGTGACTCACAATCGTGAGACAATGTCTCGCGCTGGTGTGCTCTACGGCGTAACCATTGGTTCTGATGGCGCTTCTAAACTCCTCTCCGTACGTTTCGAAGAAGCCCAAGCCATAGCCAAATAAAAAAGGAAATCATTCTTTATTCAAATTTTACTTTCTCTTCTTTACCGAAAATTATTTTGTCAGGTTGGAATACAGAGTTGAGTTTGATTGTATTTTTCTTTACAGAAAGATTACCCAGACGGCCGAGTTTGAGTTCGAGCATCATCCCTTGCATTGTGTCAGTGGAGAATTTTTGATCAAAAATAAAATTGCCTAGAGAATATGCTATGAAGCCATTTTTATAAACTTCAGTGTCTTGTATTACATGAGGATGATGCCCTACGATTATCTTCGCTCCATTGTCGATGGCTTTGTGTGCCAATTCTTCTTGACGTGCATTATGTATTTTCTTGTATTCTACCCCCCAATGAAAAGACACTACTAGATAATCCACCTGACTGGATGCATTTTTGATAATTTGTTCGAACTTTGGATTGCTAGCGAGCAGTATACCTATTCTATCCTCTTCCACTTTCATATAATTTGGTCCTACATCAGTAAAACCCAAGAATCCTATTTTCATTCCATATTTTTCTATAATAGTGGGTTGCTCGGCTTTTGCTAGAGTTCCTCCACCAGTATAGAGTATTTCATTCTCTTTTAATCGCTCTAGTGTATCAATATAAGCAGGCAATCCCCAGTCGCCGACATGATTGTTCGCTACAGAGAGTATATTAATACCTGCACCTTTGAGTGCTGGTACCACAGACGGATCCATTCGAAATGAATAAAGGTTACCAATACTTTTACCTTTGTCTGATGCTGTGCCTTCTAGGTTGGCAAAGACGATATCAGAATCTTTCAATAAATCTAATTTTGTAAAAAGCTCTGAGTAGTCACCATTAAAGTTTTTGTTCACAGAATTGCGTACTCCACGGTCTAGCATAATATCTCCCAAGAAATGCATAGTTATAAAGTCCGGCTCACTGATGTCAGGCAAATTTAGATTCTTCTCTACCCAGTCGCGCATTGCATTCGGATCACCACCATAATAAATATTTTTCTTCAAATATTTTAGAATAGTATTAACATCTTTGGCCCGATCTGTGCTTTGGAGCAAAGTAATACCAATGGGTCGTTCTATTCCTTCAGCAAGGGGGATAGAAAATGTAGAAATGACAGTTTGCTTGGCAGGATCAGTAAAGCCACTTTTGCCACCTATGTATTGTGGATTACGCAAGAATTGATTGATACTAAACCAAGTGTGTTTTTTGACTCCATTAGAGTAACTCTTCTTTTTGGTAATGTCTAATATTTCAGGTTTGTTATTTTTGAGATATCCTGCGAGCTTGAATAAGTCGCCTACAGTGGATTTGTTATTAGGAGAGAGTCCACTTGGATCTTCAAAAGAAGTTGAATTCATGGTTAGCTTTTGTGCTTGTAGATTTAATTTTTTTATAAAATTATCTCTACCATAATGTTCAGCCAATACTTCTGCTGCATCATTACTAGATTCTAAAAGTAATGGGTATAAAAGGTCTTTGGTATTTATTTTTTCACCGAGTCTAAAATTGCCATTGCCTCCGTATGTAGCTAGAGCTTTTTTACTGACTGTTGCTGTAATATTTTTATTTTCTAATTCTTTAGCCACTAAAGCTGTCATTAGTTTAGATACAGATGCAATAGGATAAATCTTGTCGATGTTTTTAGAAAGTATTACTTCACCTGTATTCAAATCACCCACCACGTATGCATTAGCAGAAACTTTCAGATTATTTTTAAAATCTTGATTTGTATAAGAATTTTTGTATTTTCGTTGTATTATTTCTGTCGTATTCGTATTGATAGAGTTTATAATATTTGCAGTGATGTAGTTTTCCTTTGGATTATTTCTTGAAGATGTTTCAAAAAAGTTGAAAATAAAACTCGCGATAAATACCCCTAACACAATAGGAAATATTGCAAAGAAAGAAATTTTTAGTTTTGTATATTTTTTCATTTTGTATATTGTATTTTTTAAACCAAAATATAATCTATAGTCTTTTTTTCTAAGTCTACACTTTTGACTTTCATCTTTACTTTGCCACCTAGTTTATAAATATTCTTTTTTCTTTTACCTACCAATTCTAATTTCTTTTCATTCAAAACATAAAAATCATCATCCATATCACGAACTCGCACGAGTCCTTCACATTTGGTTTCTATTTCTTCGACATATATACCCCATTCAGACACTCCACTAATAATTCCTTTATAAACTTCACCAATACGCTTCCCCATATATTCAACTTGTTTATATTTAATACTTGCACGCTCGGCTTCACTAGCGCGTTTTTCTTGTTCAGAAGATTTGATACATATTTCCTGATATATTTTATGATTTCTCTCTTCTATCTTTTTACCATTCAAAACATCATTGAGAATTCTGTGAACGATAATGTCCGGATAGCGCCTAATAGGGGAGGTGAAATGCGTGTAATATTTGAATGCTAAACCATAGTGCCCGATGTTTTTGGTAGAATATATGGCTTTGGCCATTGAGCGTATAACTATGCGTTGTACTGTGTCCTCCAAGCTTTTACCAGCAAGACTTGATAATATATTGTTTAATTCTTTTGAAGGAATACAGCCATTCTTTATGTGTATTTTGTAACCTAAACTTTTTAAGAGGTATGTTAAATCTTCTGTCTTTTCTTTGTTGGGCAGATCGTGAATTCGATATATAAAGAAATTTTTAGTTTTCTTTGAAACATATTCAGCGACTTTTCTATTTGCTAGTAGCATGAATTCCTCTATCAATTTATTAGAATCACCACGAGTTTTTTTTAATACTTTTATTGGCACACCAGTATTATCTAAAATGAATTTAACTTCATCTTGTTCTAGGGATATAGCACCAGCATCGAACCTGTCTTTATGTAATTTTTTCGCAATTGTATTTAATATATACAATTCTTTATGTAAAGGCTTGTCTTTGTGTTTAATAGATTCTTCAGCTTTTTCATAACTAAATCTTGTTTTGCTATGTATTATGGTTTTGCCATACCATTCTTTTGTGACTGTTCCATCTTTTTTGATATTAAAAACAGCACTCATGGTGAGGCGGTCTTTGTTCGGAACTAATGAACACAAATCGTTGGATAATTCTTCTGGAAGCATAGGAATAGTGCGGTCTACTAGATAGACTGAAGTCGTGCTTTTGCGTGCTTCACGGTCGAGTTCGCTATCTACTTTGACATAATGTGAGACATCGGCAATATGGATACCAATTTCATATTCATTATTTGGTATTTCTTTAAAAGATATAGCGTCATCAAAATCTTTAGCATCAATAGGGTCAATAGTGAAGGTCACAGTATCTCTGAAATCGCGTCTATTTTTGAAATCTGCTTCTTTGATGCCACGAAGTTGTATTTGGTGCGCTTCTTCTTCTACTTTTGTTGGAAATGAATTATCAAAACCTCGCTCCATAGCTATGGCATGCATTTCGGTATCATTGTGACCTTTCTCGCCAAAAATTTTGACTACGTTGCCTTCAGGCATTTTATTTTTGTCAATCCAAGATATTATTTCTACGAAAACTTTTTGACCCACTTTAGCATCGGATAGGTTATCCTGTGATATTAAGAAATCTGTGTATACTTTATTGTCATCAGGCTTGAAGAAATGTATATTGTTGTCTTTTTCTATTACACCGGCAAAGCCATTTTTGGCGCGAGTTATAATATTCTTTACCTCACCTGTTAATCTAGAGTTTTTTTGAGGATGTAAGATTATTTCTACTGTGTCGCCATGAAGTGCGCGGTTTAGATGCTTGTAGTCTATTTCTATATCTTCTTTGTATCCATCTATTGTCACATATCCTGTGCCTTTAGAAGAGAGGGAAATGATGCCAGAGAGGTCTTTGTTCTTATTTTTAGGTGTACTTGTATGTGTCGTAGTCTTACGAGTATTTTGGTGTTGTTTCATTCTTTCAATATAGCATAAATAAGGCATGATTGGAATTTTTGACATTTTTTTAAAATATGTTAATCTATAAAAGATTTTGTTATTTAATTTTTTAACCTTTAAAACTAAAACATGAGTAAAAAAAAAGAAGAGACCATCACTCTAAAAAAAAGTGGCAAAGAAATTCAGCTAGATTATGCTGACCTCAGGAAAGCTATACTGGTTTTACGTGCCGTAAACCACAAATTACGTCAACGAATTATGGACCTATTGGAAAAGAAGGGTGCTGTGACAGTAACCGGCATTTACATCAAGCTTCGATTAGAGCAATCGATTGCATCTCAGCATTTAGGTATATTACGAAGAGCGGGCGTAGTAAAAACTAAAAAACAAGATAGGTGGATTTATTATTCATTAAATCGTGATTGTTTGAATCAAATTTCAGAAATAGTCAAAGGATTAGCTGGATAATTCGGACGTCCAACGTCCGACAAAAGGTGTGAACAACCAAGCAAATATGCTTTTGATCGTAGGATTGAAAGCTATTTTTTTACCTAAATTTTGCTTGACATTTTGTATATAGTGTGATATACTCTTAAATATATATAAATTAGTAGATTTTATACATTATTCATTCAATGGAACACAATACATGAAATTCAAATACTTTTTAACTGTTTTAATAATACTTTTTACTTTTAGCTTCAACGTCAAACCAGCTGAAGCATGTTTTTGGCATTGTGATGATGTTTATGGTTCTTATGCGTATCTCAATATTTATTTTTCTTTCGGTAGTTATCGAACTTATGCAGATTATTTAGATTGTAATTGTGGTATGTCTTATGCGGATTATTATTCTCAAGTGACTTATCGAGAATGGCCAACCTACTGGGAATGGCCGACATATCGCGAGAACCCAACATATCAAGAATGGCCGACTTATCGTGAAAATCCTACTTATTGGGAAAACCCGACTTATAGAGAAAATCCTACTTATCGTGAAGTACCGACCTATAAAGAAAACCCAACATATTTAGAAATAGCTACTTATTTGAGTAAGGCATCTTATCGCGAAAATCCTACTTATCTAGAAACACCGACATACCAAAGTGATGCGAGTTATAAAACTCACGCAGATTATATAGAAACACCGACATACGAATCTGAATCATCTTATCTAGAAAATCCAACTTATGTGACTAGCGCAGATTATATAACTCATGCGGACTACAAATCTCGTGGAGATTATATAACAGAAGCTGACTATCAAACCAGGGCTGATTATGTGACTAGGGCAGATTATCTTACCAAAGCAGATTATATAATTACTCCGGATTATCAATCTATCTCTAGTTATGAAATTGCTGGAGATTATAGAATCAATGGCGACTACAAAATAAATGCTGATTATACGACTTCTGGTGATACTAGAATCAATGGCGATTATACTATTATTCATCCTAGTGTAAAAATAAATGGTGATTATACCGTTGTTCGTCCTGATGTAAAAGTTAGGGGTGATTATGTATCAAAATCAAGTTATCAAATAGAGGGGTAATATAATAATTTTACTTTTTTTTCTAAATGTGTTAAGTTATATCTATGTTAAAAATTAGATTACAAAGAATAGGTAGGAAGAATGACCCGGCTTTCCGTGTCGTTTTGACTGATTCTAAAAATGCTACAAAAAGCGGAAAGTTTTTAGAGATATTAGGTAATTATAATCCAAAGGCTGGAGTGGCGAATTTTGACACCGAAAAGATAAAACACTGGATTAGCAAAGGAGTGCAACTCTCAGATACAGTACACAACTTTTTAGTTCATCAAAAAGCCATAGAAGGTAAAAAGAAAAATGTTTTACCAAAGAAAAAGCCAACTATTTCTCGCAAAGACTTGAAAGCTAAAAAATAATTCTGTATAATTGACTATAGCAGTATTTGGTCAAACACTGCAAATTAAAAATTAAAAATTTCTGTATTAATTTATGAACAATGACGCGGATCAAGGATTTCTAGAATATGTAGTAAAGGCTTTAGTGGATAACCCGAACGATGTCAAAATCGATCGAACAGTCGATGAGATGGGTGTGCTTATCTCTTTAACAGTTAATCCTGCTGATATGGGTAAAAT
>JALYOD010000050.1 GCA_030857065.1 bacterium
ATATTAATCCTATCGGATCTGGGCCATATATGATAAATAATACAAAGAAAGAAACGAGCGGTGTGGTCAATTCTTATACATTAAAACCATTCACAAAATTCACTTTGGGGAAACCATACATCAAAACCATAACTCTAAGATTTTATTCAAATGAAAACAATATGATCAGTGCACTCAAAAATGGCTCTGTCGAGCAAATAAGCTCTATCTCACCAGAAAATGCTGAATTATTAAAAAACAAAAATTATGACATAAAATCGACCGTATTGCCTAGAGTTTTTGGTTTATTTTTCAATCAAAATCAGAATCAGATTTTTACAAACAAAAATGTAAATCAAGCTATAGCACTCGCTATCAACAAAGAAAGAATAGTGACTGAGGTCTTAAAAGGTTATGGTACGGTTATAGAAAACCCGATACCAAACAACATAATCTCATACCAGGCAATAAATTCTAAAAATGACACTACTCACGAAGAGAGACTAGAAAAAGCAAAAAATATTTTAATAAAAGATGGATGGAAAACAAATACTGATGGATTTTTAGAAAAAATTGTCACAGAGAAAAAGGTTAAGGCGACTGTTTTATTAGAATTTTCAATATCAACCAGCAATGCATCAGACTTAACTCAAGCAGCAGAAATTATCAAACAAGATTTAGAAGCTATCGGCATAAAAGTAAATGTCAAAACTTTTGAAATAGGCAATCTAAATCAAGGAGTCATAAGACCTCGTAAATATGATGCATTGTTATTCGGTCAAATCATTAATCACGAATCTGACTTATTTGCTTTCTGGCATTCATCACAAAGAAAAGATCCAGGTCTCAATGTAGCAATGTATACCAATGTAAAAGTAGACAAAATTCTCGAAGACGCCTTTACTACCATAGATGAAACAAATAGAATAAATAAATATTCAGCATTTCAAGAAGAGATAAGAAAAGATGTACCAGCAGTATTCTTATATAGCCCAAACTTAATATATATAACCAAAAACAATACTCAAGGTATAAATCTAAATCATGTTACTAGTCCGAAAGACCGATGGAATGATGTATACCTATGGTATATCGATACAGATAATGTTTGGAAGATATTTACTAATTAAAAATAAAATAATATGATTAAAAAAAATAGACTGTCTTTTAGTGAAGTAAGCGTTGAAGACAAAAAAGAACAACACAAGAGCACTCAAGCCTTACCAAAAACTACACAACACAACAATCAACACAAAGACAAAAAGAAAATGAAAAGTTCTACTTTTCAATATTCTAAATTCGGTAAAAGAGGTGGGAATAAAAATGCCCACACTAATTTTAAAAGTAATTTCAAAAGTGATAATAATATTCCACCTCCAGAGCCTGGTGTTGTTCGTATTATTCCTCTTGGGGGGGCAGAAGAAATAGGTAAAAATATGACAGCAATAGAAATAGGCAATGACATTATTGTCATCGATGCTGGTATGCACTTCTCTAATGAAGAGACTCCAGGAGTGGACTATGTCATACCGAATACTACCTACCTTGAAGAACGCAAAGACAAAATCCGCGCGCTCATCATAACTCACGGTCATTTAGACCATATCGGCGGAGTACCTATAGTACTCTCACGTATTGGCAACCCCCCTGTCTATTCTAGAAATCTTTCTATCTTACTAATGAAGAAAAGGCAAGCAGAATTCCCTCAACTCCCTGCTATCAAAGAAAATATTGTGGAGAAAGATTCTGTTATTATGTGTGGTGACATCCGTGTTAGATTCTTTGGTGTGACACATACTATTCCAGATTCAATGGGTCTTATTATCGAAACTAAAAATGGTGTTATCGTTACTCCTGGCGATTATAAACTCGACCACATAGACGGTATACCTTCCAAAGATGAGGAAAAGGAATATGCAATATTCGACAAAGAAAAAGTCTTGCTACTTATGACAGACTCTACCAACATTGAGAACGAAGGTTTTTCATTGCCAGAAATAAAAGTACATCAAGGATTGGAAAATTTAATCAAAAGAATTAATGGTCGTATGATTATCGCTGCGTTTGCTTCACATATTACTCGTCTTGCTTATGTTGTTAAATTAGCTGAAAGTTTAGGTAAAAAAATAGTGCTCGAAGGCCGTAGTATGAAAACCAACATTGAAGTCGCGATAGAAGCCAATTATTTTACTCCACAAAAAGGCACTATCATACCTATAGAAGAAGTGGATAGTTATCCTCCAAACAAAGTTATCATTCTAATGACTGGTGCTCAAGGTGAAGAGTTCGCTGCGCTCAATCGTGCTGCTAATAAAAGTCATGCCAAATTCTCCCTACACAAGGGTGATACTATCGTTCTTTCTGCTTCTATTGTTCCAGGTAATGAACGTGCTGTCCAAAGAATGAAAGATGGCCTCGCTCGCCAAGGAGTCAAAGTCATAAGTTATCGAACTTCTGGTGAAGACTTTGTGCATGCTACAGGTCACGGCAACAAAGAAGATATCAAATGGCTACACAGAAAATTAAACTCCAAATTCTTTATTCCAATACACGGACATCATTACCATTTACAATTACACAAAGAATTGGCTACGGACCTAGGAATGCCAGAGAAAAATGTCGTAGTACCAGACAATGGTTCTATCATTGAAATATCTGCCGATGGAGAAAGAATAACAGTAAGAAAAGAAAAGGCTCCATCTGGCATCATGATGGTGGACGGTCTGGCTGTGTCTGATATACAAGACGTGGTTATTAGAGATCGTCAAATGCTAGCACAAGACGGTATGTTCGTCATAATGGCACTGGTAGATCAAAAAACAGGCAAACTTAAAAAATCTCCAGACCTTATATCACGAGGGTTCGTTTATCTAAAAGAAAACCAAGAACTCTTGCGACAAGTACGAATCATCATCAAAAAATCTATCGAGGACAATACTGCACGTGGTGGTGAAATAGACTTTGACCATATAAAGTCTGCATTAGGCGAAACAGTTTCAAAATATTTATACCAAAAAACTGCAAAACGTCCACTGGTGATACCAGTGATACTCAGTGTATAATATATAAATGCGACACAATAGAAATATAATATATATTGCTGGTTTTTTATTTTCTATTCCTATCGCTTTAACAGCATACATCAATTCAAGTGCACTTGAATTATACATACCCAAGAATTATATTGGTTTTTTGTATGCATTTGCTTCTATCTTGACCATAGTGTCAATGCTACAATTACCGAAAATTTTAACGAAATATGGCAACAGAGCCACCACTGTTATTTTTGCATTTTTATGCTTCATTGCATTAATCTTTTTAGCTTTCATCAAAATCAAGTTAGTTTTTCTGTTTGCTTTTGTATTGTTTTTTATATCAAGCCATTTCATCATAGCGACACTCGATATATTTATTGAAGATTTTTCAGATTCCAGAAGTGTTGGTAAGCTCCGAGGTATATACCTCACTAGTATCAATATGGCATGGGTAGTAGCACAAATGATTTCAGGGTCAATCATAGCCAAAAGCTCATTTAAGGGTATTTATTTATATTCAGCATTTTTAATGCTACCTCTTATTTTTATCTTCAGATTTTTCTTGCAAAATTTCAAAGATCCTGTGTATGAAAACATCGCAATTAAAAAAACGATTAGAATATTTATCAAAGACAAACATTTGTCGAAAATATATTTGATCAATTTAGTATTGCGTTTCTTTTTTGCTTGGATGATAATCTATATGACTATACACTTGCATCAGAATATCGGTTTTAGTTGGGACAAAATAGGATTCATTTATGCAATTATGCTTTTACCTTTTGTATTACTTTCTTATCCTTTAGGTAAACTCTCAGACCAAATAGGTGAAAAGAAATTATTAATTTTAGGTTTTTTATTTATGATTGTATTTACTAGTATGATTCCTTTTATCCATACAACTACGATGTGGATATGGGCTAGTATTTTATTCCTGACTCGTGTTGGTGCTGCTACAGTAGAGGTTATGAGTGAGAGTTATTTTTTTAAAATAGTTTCCGAAGAACATGCTGATGCTATAGCATTCTTTCGCAACACGGGACCTATAGCTTTCACCATAGCACCACTACTTGCAGTGCCTATATTGATCTACATACCAGAATTTTCTTATCTCTTCTTTGTGCTTTCTGCTATTTTACTCGGTGGATTTTTGATAACCCTACGTTTGAAAGATATAAAATAAAAATAAGGAATAAAGCAAATTAGCTACTTGGCGGTTTTACTTGGCGGTTTAACCGCCAAGTGATTACTCCTCTAATTCTTTATAATTTTCTTTATTAAGTTTGATATCTTCTAAAGTAGCTAAGGCAAAATTTTTATATTCCTCTTTAGATTTAAACTGTTCTAATACAATATTTTTGCCTTTACAAACAAAAATACTATTTTGGAAATTTACATATTCATCCCAACTTGATTTACCCCACTTGGCGGTTAAACCGCCAAGTCCATCAAGTGGAATTTTGTCATTTAGATTTACATACACACTTACGTGAAGTAAATATTCATTCGTATCGATATGCCTAGATTTAAAAGTTCCTTGAAGTAAGGAACCTGATCTTTTATTTTTCTTATTATAGGCCCAAGTATATCCACCCTGAAGTCTTTTCATGAATTCACTTATTCCTCCTTCAGTTACTTGTTCTAGTAACAAATGAAAATGATTTTCTAAAAGATTATATGCAATAAAATTAACAAGAGGTTTTTTATTATTTTCTTTCAAAAAGCTCTGTTCATGTAAACTACCAACTGGATCAACCTGATTAAAAGAAAGCATGCTTTTAAAGAATCTGTTTAAATCATTTTGATCATCAAAAATAATCCTTTTGTCTACACCACGATTAAAAACGTGATATATTTCTCCATTTGCAAAATTTACTTTTCTCGTAGTCATATATAAATCATATCACTTGGCGGTTAAACCGCCAAGTGGATTTGTATTTTAATTATCTTTTGCAATTTCTAAAGTAACTTTAACATTTTTCTCTATACCTTTAGACAAAATTTTCAAAGAAACAACAGAACCAACACCCTTTTGACGAACAATAGAAGCAAGGTTTACTTTATCGTCTATTTTTACACCATCTATTTCCAAAATAATATCATTTTCTACAATGCCCGCTTTATCTGCCGGAGACCCTGGTATCACCGCCAAATCCCCTGCTGTTTGACCTCTTTGAACTAGAACTCCATAATCTACAGTTAGATTATTCTTCTCTTTTATTTCAGTAGTTACCGCGATATATCGTACTCCAAGATATGGGCGAACTATTTTACCTGTGGATTTTACAGATTCTATGACATTTTTGACAGAATTTATCGGTAAAGCAAAACCGATGTTTTGTGACCCTTGCGCCACAGCCACATTCACTCCTATCACTTCCCCACGTAAATTCATAAGCGGTCCGCCAGAATTTCCTGGGTTTATAGCTGCATCTGTTTGAATGACCTTATCTAACAATTCTGTTTTGCCAGTAGCATCTCCTGCTGTAAGCGACCTAGATAATCCAGAGACAACACCAACAGAGACAGTATTTCTAAATTCAGCCAAAGCATTGCCTATCGCTATAACACTTTGGCCGACTTGTAGATTGTCAGAATTACCGAGAGCCAATGATGAATATCCTGAACCTTCTATTTTTATAAGAGCAATATCTAATACTCCATCTCGAGCAATAACTTTGGCTGTATGCTTCTTGCCATCATTAGTAAAAACAGTGTAGTCCACATCTTTTTGTTCCACCACATGTCTGTTGGTGACTATCAATCCGTCAGAAGTAACAAAAAATCCAGAACCTCCTCCTAACTCCTTTTTTTCGGTACCATTTTGTCTATATTGATATTGAGGTACATTAAAATTAAATCCGGGAAATAAATTACCAAAAGGATTAATTTGTTGTTGGTTTGGAACTACATACGCTTCGTATTTAGGAACTTCTTTTGAAATCATAATGGATACGACAGCGGGATTGGTTTTTTTCACTGCGTCTATCACGAATTGTTCTTGAGTAAAAATATTCGTATGCTCTATTACTTTATCTGTGATTTTTTCACCAACCACACTATTGGGTTCGGTGCTAGTATTTACCTCTTGTTGGGCCTTTACATATTCATTTGCAAAATATGTGAAAACTCTCACTCTATAATTCCACACAACTACACAAAAAATAGCAAATATTAAAATAAATGCTAATAAATTTTTAAAAAAAATAGAGTGGAATTGTTTACTCATAAAAAATTTATGAGTAGCATCTTCTATCTTTTTAAAGATATCATTTTGCCTTGTTGTGTTTTGTTGATTTTCCATAATTTTTTATAAAAATTAATTATAATACTCTTTTGTTTTTCAGCAAATGGTTTTTGTAAATATCTATTTTATAAGGTTTTAAGCGTACTATTTTTATATTTTTCTTACCATTTTTTGCTAAATCTTTTTTTAAATTTTTAACATATTCTTTTTGATCATAACCTAATGCGATAATATCTGGATTTTCTTTCAAGATATGTGGTATATGATTATATAAACCAGACAATACAACCTTGTCTACCAAGGTACACTTCTTCATTGAATTCATTCTTTGTTTTTCGGTGTATACAGGCTTCTCTTTTTTAATTTTTAATACATTTTTATCTCTTGCTATGGAAATTATCAGATATGGGAACCTAGACAATTCTCTAGCCTGTTTTAATAAATTCAAGTGCCCCAAATGTATTCCATCGAAAGTCCCAAAAACCATTATCGTTGTTGCTTCGTTTTGTGTGTTGTTTGACATGCTAGTTTACATTATATCAAACTTTTTATCCACAGTTGCCCACACACTTCTAGTAGTATAATAATAACACTTATGACTACAACAATAACAAAGAGAGATGGTTCCAAAGCTCCTTTTGATGCAAATCGCATCAACAAATCCATAGAAAGAGCTTGTTATGGTTTGACTGATCCTATATCCAAAGTTATTCAAATAGCCACAGAAACACAACTCACTCTATATGATGGTGTTACTACAGAAGAATTAGACCTCGCTACTATAAACGCAGCACTGCAAAACACTCAAAATGATCCAGAATTCGACAAAATAGCTACTCGTCTGTTGATGAAAGTTATTTACAAGAAAGTTATAGGTGATTATGACGGTGATAGTGAACAAAATATCACAAAAGATGAATTCAGCAAGCTTCACAATGATCATTTCAAAGAATATATTCTAAAAGCTACAGAAAAAGGACTTTTAGACAAAAGAATGTCAGTTTTATTTGATTTAGATGATTTAGGGTCATATTTAAAAACAGACAATGACGAATTATACAAATATTCTGGTCTTTCCACTATGCAGAATCGTTATTTAATGAAAGACGAAAAACAAAACTCCCTCGAAACTCCACAATACTTCTGGATGCGTGTAGCTATGGGTATGTCTTTGAACGAAAAAGAACCAAATGTATGGGCAAAAAAATTCTACGACAAAATGTCGCATCTAGAATACCTCTCTGCTGGATCTTCAAATATCGGAGCAGGCACACCTCATCCAAAACTTTCAAATTGTTTCTTGATGGAAATACACGATGATATGGAACATATCGGCAAGACTGTATCTGATGTACTTCTATTATCCAAAGCTACAGGTGGTATAGGTCTTTCTGTTACCAAACTTCGTGCTGAAGGTTCACTCTTAAAATCAAACAATACTGTATCTTCTGGACCTGTGCCATTTATGCATATTATTGATTCTGCGGTGCGTGCTGTACAACGTGGTGGCAAAAAAAAGGGTGCATTGTGTTTCTATATGGAAAACTGGCATTTGAATTTCCAAGATTTTCTAGACTTGAAACAAAACAATGGTGATGATTATCGTCGTACTCGCACAGCCAACACTGCTGTATATATTTCAGACGAATTTATGAAAAGAGTTCTTGAAGGAGCAGATTGGTATTTGTTCGATCCAAATGAAGTTAAAGATTTAAACGAGCTTTATGGTGAAGAATTTAGCAAGAGATACAATGAATATGTAGAGTTAGCTAAAGCTGGCAAAATGAAAATGCACGACGTCCTACCTGCTCGCCAACAATACAAAAACATTCTTATTTCTTTAGAAACAACCTCTCACCCATGGCTCACATGGAAAGATACTATCAATGTCCGTGCCCTAAACAATAATACAGGCACTATTCATTGTTCTAATTTGTGCACAGAAGTTACTTTACCTACTGACAAAGATAATGTAGCTGTATGCAACCTTGTATCTATCAATCTGCCAGCACACATTGTAAATGGCCAAGTAGATTGGCATAGACTCGAAGAATCTACTCGTTTAGCTATTCGTCAATTAGACAACTTGGTAGACATAAATGAATTGCCTATTAAAGAAGCCATAAAAGCAGACAATGAGAACCGTGCTGTTGGATTAGGTCTTATGGGATTTTCTGATTCAATTGAAAAGCTTGGCTATTCTTATGAAGACAGTGATGCATACGAATTTGCAGACCAAGTTTTTGAATTTATTTCATATATGGCTATAGACGAGTCTACCAATCTAGCAGAAGAACGTGGCTCATACAAGAATTTTAAAGGTTCAGGTTGGTCTAAAGGTGAAGTCCCAATTGACACTATCACAGCTCTTATGATGTCTCGCAATAGAGAATTAACAGTCAGACAAGAATCCGCTACCCTATTACCAAAATTAGACTGGGATGCCGTCAGAACAAAAGTAAAAAAAGGTATGCGTAATGCAACTCTACTCGCTATTGCTCCGAACGCCAATATTGGTCTTGTTGCTGGGACTTCTCCGGGTATTGATCCTCGCTTTACCCAAATGTTCTCTAGAAATAAAATTTCTGGTAAATATCTGGAAGTGAACGAAAATATGGTTAATGCTTTAAAGAAAGAAAGACTATGGGAACAAGTCCGCGAACAAATATTACAAAATCATGGTGACATAGAAAATATCAAAGAAATACCTGAACACATAAAAAGAATTTACAAAACTTCTTTCTCTGTATCTCCTTATGCATATATCGAAGTTGCAGCTCGTGCTCAAAAATGGGTAGACATGGGAATCTCACGCAATATGTATTTAGACATTCGTGATATTAACGAAATAATGAATATATACACAACCGCTTGGGACAAAGGACTCAAGACTACTTATTATCTACATATGAAGCCAAGACATACAGCTGAGCAATCTACTACTACAGTCAACAAAGCTGAACTCACAGGCAAAAAAGGATTTGCCACACTAAAAATGAAAGATATCAAAACAAAAGAATCTGAAATAAAAGAAGATAATTCTATTAATACAAATATTTCATCGAACATCATAATAGAAAGAAATATCGAAACACCCACACCAGCTCTTGCTACACCAATCCAAAAAGAAATTATTACAGAAAAAATACAAAAACTAAATAATGTTTATTTGCCAGAAGACCCAAATGACAAATTCTTGTGCGAGTCGTGCCAATAAAACCCTTCCCTTCCTCCCCCTTAATAAGGGAGAGGTGCCGAAGGCGGTGGGGGTAATTTATAAAAATTAATTTTAAAATATATGATTTTAGGAAAAGCGTCACCAACCGATATGAATTTGCATCCCATGAAATACAAATGGGCTTATGATTTATACAATCAAGCTGTTCGCAACAGCTGGTTCCCTCACGAAATACCATTAGGTGAAGACTTGATGGATTGGAAGAAAATGACTGAAGACGAACGTCATGCTGTCGAATTCTTAATGGCATTCTTCAACCCAGCAGAACTTATAGTCAATCGTTCTTTGGCACTCGGAGTATATCCATATTTAAAATCTCCAGAATGTCACTTGTATTTAGCAAAACAAATGTTTGAAGAAGCAAATCATTGTGTGGCTTTTGAATACGTTCTTGAAACTTTCCCATTAGACCGTAATAAAGTATATGATGTCCATCTAGACATAGAATCAATGAGCAAAAAAGAAGCTTTCATTAATAAATACCTTATTAGAATGACCGAAGTAACACTCGACATAGAAACACCTGAAGGCAAAAAAGACTTTGTACGCAATCTAGTAGCTACAAATATCGTAATGGAAGGAATTTGGTTTTACTCAGGATTCATGGTGGCTCTATCATTTCGTCAACGCAATCAACTTCGCAATTTGGGCTCAATGATCAACTGGGTTATTCGTGATGAAAGTCTACATTTGAAATTTGGTATTCATGTCATACACACCGTATTAGAAGAAAATCCTGAGATTTTAACTCAAGAATTTGCCGATGAAATACGTAAAATCATCATTGAAGGCGTAGAGCTAGAATCCAACTACAACAAAGATTTGTTCCCAAAAGGTATTTTGGGGCTCAATGCAGACTATGTGAATCAATATGTTCAATATGTAGCAGACCGCAGACTAGAAGAGCTAGGGCTAGAACCAGCTTTCGGTGTCACTAATCCTGCAAAATGGATGAGTACAGCTACTGACGTATTAGAGTTAGTGAACTTCTTTGAACAACAAAACACAGCATATGAAGTAGACGCTCATGGGCACAAAAAAGAAGATGAAAACAAAACTGATACACAATAAATTTTATTATAAAATAAAAACACTTATATTTATATAGTATATAAGTGTTTTTATTTTGATATTTTATTTATTTGCTATTAAACCTCAAACTAAATCAAAGTAAGTAACAATTTCCATAAATCCCAAATAGGAACATTGCTCCAAGGAATGAGCATTAGCAAGGTGCCCATCAAAGCTAAATTTTTGTAGAAATTTACACTCTCCCCCATCTTTTGCATAGGGTCTGATATTTTCCAAAAATTATGCATTTTGAATGCAGACACAAGAAGGAACAATGAAAGTACCAACAAGCCAATCTGTGTATAAACACCGACTAAGATACTTGCGCCTCCTACGAATAGTACTACTCCTGTAGCAATAACAAATATTTTCGCCATAGGTACACCTTTCGACTCTGCATACATAGTATAACCTTTCAAATTCTTAAAATGCTTGAAACTATTCATAAGGAAATATCCACTCACTATTAATCTACCCAAAATATATAAATAAATCATAATACAAAAATTAAATAATAAGATCTTTATTATAATCCAAAATTATTATTTAGTAAACTCGACAAAACTACCCATTTTACGTTCTATATTATCAGCTTTGCGTAAATTTTTAAAAGATTTTTGGGGTGCTATGTCATAATGCTTTATCTTGTCTAGTTTTTCATCTATATACCACAAGTCTTCTTCTGCCAACCACCATTTTTTATTCTTAAAGATATTTAAATCAAGAGGTCTAGAGTATGAGCGCAGGGTTTTCTGCCCAGTATTGTTTAAGAAATATTCATGAAAATAACTCAATACTAATTCGCGAACATTTTTGTATACAGGCTCTCTATAACGAAGCGCAGCATGATTGGTTTTGGATAATGCGCCCCAGAACCCATCTATTTGGAATAGGGTTATTATATGATCAAAATCCTCCCGTGTAGACTTCAAGTGCAGTATGAGGGGCTTGTAGCCATGAATAGAAAGAATATAAGCACTAAACAATGCACCTTCCATGCAATGCATTTTATTTGCATGCATTGCTCGTATTGGAGACATAATAGTCTCGCCATTTTTTTCAAAATTAAAAGGAATAGAATTAATAAAATCTTGTATTTTGGCTGGAGTGTTTAACTTTTGAATTAACAGAATTTCTTTTTTAGTAAATGGCATAAAAA
>JALYOD010000058.1 GCA_030857065.1 bacterium
AGCTTTCATTTTAGGATTTGCTAGAACTTTCTCTATTGTTATTTCATCAGCACGAAAAATATCACTACGGTTGATAATGGTAACACTTTTGCAATATGCGAGCAGTTGAGCAGCAGTTTCAAAACCCGCATTACCTCCACCAATAACAGCGACATCCATATCTCCAAACAATGGACCATCGCAAGACGCACAATAAGTCAATCCTTTGTGTTCTAATCGATCAGCACCAAGTGCTGTTATTTTACGGCGCCCAGAACCAGATGCGATAAGCACTGTTTTGGTTTCAAATTCCTCATTTGTATCAGTTTTAATTATAAAATTAATATCTTTTTTGGTCAAACTTGTGACTTTCATTCCTTCTTTGACCTCAAGAGTTTGACCCACGCCAGCATTCGCTAGAACATGATCTTTAAAATCACTTGCAAGCTTGGCTCCTGCTATAGCTTTGGTGCCTATCCAGTTGTATATTTCTTCGGATACTACACTTTGTCCACCCCATTCGGCAGTAATAAAAAGAGTGTGTAGTCTCTTGCGAGATGCATACACAGCCGCACCAGTACCAGCTGGTCCTCCACCAATAATTATTAAATCATAAACCATAGGTTCATTATAGCAGAAATTTTATTTAGAACCTAGAAAAATTATTTCTTATTTCTTCTTAGAAAAGCAGGCACAGCACTCCAATCATTAGCATCATCATCAATGATTACTTCTTCTGTATCAATTTTTGATATTTCTTTCTTTTCTACTTTTTTCAAAAAATCGTTATTAGAAATATTTGCAGGAGTTGCATTGACAGCTGAAGAAGTATTTGGATTATTTTGAATCATATTATAAATATCCTTTTTTACTGTTTGAGCATTTTCTTCTTTAATGGTTGATTGATTTTGTGCGACTCCAGCAAATAAACTTTTCTTTGGTAAGTCAGTAGGGAAGTTGGTAGCAATAACAGTAACTTTAACTTCACCCTTTTTTAATTTTTCATCACGAATAGTACCAAAAATAACTTTGGCATCTTTGTCGATAGATTCAGTGATTATTTTAGCAGCTTCTTGTATTTCTTGTATTGTCACATCATCTCCACCTGAGATAGCAAACAATACACCTTTAGCACCATTGATAGAGACTTCGAGCAGTGGGGAATTAATAGCCATCAATGCTGCTTTTTCAGAACGTTTCTCTCCAGAAGCTGTACCTATACCCATGAGTGCTGATCCGGCATCTTGCATAATAGCTCTTATATCAGCAAAGTCCACATTGATAATACCTGGAGTAGTGATGAGATCTGAAATACCTTCAACAGCTTGACGGAGCACATCGTCACATTGAGCGAAAGCATCCTTGAAGTTTGTATTTTTATCTGCAAGTTGTAGAAGTTTGTCGTTCGGTATTGTAATAATAGCATCAACTTCTTTTGCCAAGTCCTCTATACCTTTTTCTGCTAAACGCATACGATGATTGCCTTCAAAGAAAAATGGCTTGGTTGTAACAGCAATAGTCAAAATGCCTTGCTCGCGAGCAGCACGTGCTACGATAGGAGCCGCTCCTGTGCCTGTGCCTCCACCCATACCACAAGCTATGAATATCATATCTGCTCCTTTTATAACATCTTGAATTTCAGATTTAGTTTCCTCGGCAGCTTTTTTGCCTATTTCTGGATTCATACCAGCTCCGAGACCTTTTGTTAGATTTTTACCAATGTGGATTTTCTTTTCTGCTAAAGAGTGGTGTAAGTCTTGAGTATCTGTGTTCATGCAGATGAAAGTCACACCTTTAACTTTGGTGTTAATCATATGATTAATTGCATTTTTACCAGATCCTCCCACACCGATGACCATGATTCGTGCGAAACTTTCTATTTCAGGGTTTACTTTTGGCATAATATTTCTATATAAATTAAGGTTATTTTAATAAAAAAT
Source organism: bacterium (assembly GCA_030857065.1). Classification (GTDB taxonomy): domain Bacteria; phylum Patescibacteriota; class Minisyncoccia; order Phycocordibacterales; family UBA9973; genus UBA9973. The sequence continues at coordinate 1,920 of JALYOD010000058.1, forward strand.
CTAAAACTACACTATATAGCTTTATATTAACCCTAATATAAAAAAAAGCAAATGTTTATTTAACTATCACAAATTTGATTATTAAGGCATTAATTGTTTGGTGAAAGTTCTTAAAGATTGTTTTATGTTATTTATTATGTTTGGCAAACTACCTTCAGCGTATTTCTCTATATTTTTCGAATAATTTACAAGTCCTAATACTGTTATCCAAGAAGGATCACGCAGTTTTGTTTTGGTATTATTAAAAATATCAGTTGAGCCAACCCTAGAAGGTAACATTAAGAAATTTTTAGACAAATCTGAAATGTTCGCAATATTAGCACCACCACCAATAAAAATAATCCCAGCAGGTAAGAGCTCAGATCTTTTCATTTTTTTGAAATGATTTTCGATAAGTTCAAAAATATCAGACATACGAGCATGGATTATCTCGTCTATTTTTTTCTTTGAATAATATTCATGTGTGTTTCCGATTTTGATTTGCTCCGCTTCTTCGAGCGGAATACGCAATCCCAATGCTATGTCATTAGTAATGTTGTTGGATCCAATAGAGAATGTTTGAAGGGAAGCGATATCATTGTTTTCAAAAATAGATACTGATACTGTCTCGGCGCCAATGTTTACCAATGCACAACCCACTATCTTTTGTTTTTGTGACAAAGCTAGTATTCCTCCTGCTAAAGTGGAAGGTATTATGTTTATTGGATCAATACCTGCTTCAGCTAGTGCCTCGATTAGATTTTCTATGTGTATTGTAGAACAATTGATAACCAATCCTTTGATTTCTAGTTTGGTACCTTTGTATCCGAGTGGGCTACCGAATATTTCTTTACCATCTAGCTTATAAGCTACAGGTATAGTTTGAAGTATTTTTCTGTTTATATGATTGAGTTTCTCTTCACATTCTTCTAGCGCCTTGTTGATGTCTAGCATTGTAACTTCACCATCAGCTTTGGAAACTATTGCCACGCCTATCTCTGTATCACCTTTGAGTGTAACAGTATTAATAGAAACATAAGCACGACGAATTTTGATATTAGAAGTTTTTTCTGCTTGAGCTATGGATTTTTTAATAGATAGGACTAGAGCATTTTCTTCTGTGACATATCCATGACGCATTCCTTCTGTCTCACTTTCGCCGACGCCAATAATTTTAGGATATTTTTCTCCTTTGAGGAATTCTGCTACTACGACTTTTATAGTCGAGGAGCCTATGTCGATGCCTATAGAAATATTTCTTATCATATTTTTTTTCTTGTAGTTCCATTATACTCCCATGTTGCATTCCTTTCAAATGTAGCATTCCGTGGATAACTAAAAATCCCATAAATTCTCCGTATGTGCGGTCAAAGTTTTTTGCTTCACGTTTTATAACCGTGGGACAAAGTATGAGCTCCCCAGAGTTTTCGGACAAATTAAAAGACAAGATGTTGGTAGATTTATCCTTGTTTCGATATTCTTTGTTTATTTTTCTAGATGTTTGTTCTCCAACAAATGCAATAGATAGAGCGTATTTTCTATTCAAAATGTCATTCTTTAAAAACACAAAAGGCAAACTTGGAAGTTTACCTTTTGTTTTGTTTAATATTGAAATACTTTCATCCATATTATCGTATTTTACCAAGCTTGCGGAGTTTGTCATTAGCTCTTCTCTTGATCAGTCTTTTTATAGTGCTTTTCTTTACTTTTAATTTAGATTCTTTTCTTTCATTGTATCTATTGCTCTTAACTTTTTGGATAATGTTAGATTCTTGCATACGACGAGAAAAACGACGCAATATACTTGAATTGTTCTCATTTGGGTTTTTCTTTACCTCTATTACTGGTTTTGCCATACAAACAGATTAGCATATTTTAAATTTATCGCAAGTTATTGGACTTTAATATTAAAAAAGGTTAATATGTTTGTATTATGAAACAAGCAGCAGATTATATAACAAAAGAAAAGAAAAATGCTCTTTTGGCTGAGTTAATAGATTCGAAGGGACCAAAAAGAAAGGAAATAATAGAAGCTCTCGAATATGCCAAAAGCTTAGGTGATTTGTCTGAAAATGCAGAATATCATCAAGCTCGCGAAGATCAAGGTAAATTAGAAGAAAGAATTAAAAATATTGAACACATATTACAATCCTCTCAAGTCGTATCTGGAGGAGGAGGTGATGTGATAGAAATAGGTTCAAAAATTACTGTTATTAAAGATGGGACTAAAGAAGAAAAAAATTATATCATAGTTGGTTCTGAAGAAGCAGATATGTCACAAGGTAAAATTTCTAATCGATCACCTTTTGGTGAAGCATTATTTGGCAAAAAGAAAGACGACAAAATTTCTTTTAAAACCCCAAATGGTTTAGTTAATTATAAAAT
>JALYOD010000019.1 GCA_030857065.1 bacterium
TGCTTCTACATTTTATTTCTTCACCCTTTTTATTTAATTTAAGAGGCATGGCAGTGCCACAAATAGGGCAAGGCTCGCCAGTTTCTTTTGGACCTTGGAGTTCGGTACCATCTAGCATCAATGCACCGTCGCAGTCGGGGTATTTGGAACAAGAATAAAACTTACCCGCGCGTGAGAGCTTGATGATCATCGCACCTCCACATTTCGGGCATTTGATATGCTCGGGTGCTTCGCCCAAGTTCGTAGCTTTTTCCAGCTTGTCTTTACTTTTTACATCTTTGAGAAATGGGCCATAGAAGTTTCGTAAAGTTTTTTCATAATCAAGTTCTCCGCGAGATATTTCGTCGAGCTTGTCTTCCATCTGCGCAGTGAAAGTATCAGAAATATAGTTCGGGAAATTGTCTTCCAGAAACTGAGACACAACTTCACCGACATCGGTAGGGTATAGGGTTTTGTTTTCTTTCTTTACATATTCACGGTCTTCTAGAGTACGCATAATAGATGCATAAGTTGACGGCCTACCGATACCACGACTTTCTAATTCTTTGATCAGTCCAGCTTCAGAGTATCTACTCGGTGGGAGAGTTTCCTTTTCTTCTTTGTATACTTGAATCAAGTCTATCGATTCACCTTTTGTGACTTTCGGAAGTTCTACGTCTTCGCCGCGAGCGCCCGCGTCTACCTTGAGCCAGCCAGGGAATAGGAGGCGAGAGCCATTGGCAGAAAATGCAGGCAAATCGTTGTGGTCTATAATCTTCGCAGAAATTTTTGTTTTTAAAAGTTTCGCATCAGTCATTTGACTCGACACTGTACGCTCCCAGATGAGCCGATAGAGTCTTTGTTGTTCATCTGTGCCTGCATAAGCCACATTGACATGAGTAGGACGGATAGCTTCGTGAGCTTCTTGGGCATTTTTGGATTTGGTTTTGTAGATATGAGCTTCGGCATATTCTTTGCCATATTCTTTAATTACATGAGCGAGTACTTGGTCTTGAGTAACTTTAGAAATATTCGTGGAGTCTGTACGCATATAGGTGATGTGTCCGGCCTCGTAGAGCTTCTGTGCTATCTGCATCGTACGTGAAGGAGAATAGCCAAGTCGTGAGCTCGCAGTTTGTTGGAGTGTGGAAGTAGTAAATGGAGCGCGAGGCGAGCGTTTTTGTTCGGATTCTTTTACGTCACTTACAAACCACTTGCCCCCTTTGGCTTCTTTCAAAATTTCGTCTACAAACTTTTCATCACGAGGTTCTTCATCGCAAGTGAGAACTACATTTTCGGACGTTGGACGTCCGGAATTTTTGACGTCCAACGTCCGAAAATCGCCAAAAATTTTAAAATATTTTTCAGGTATAAATGCCCGGATTTCACGCTCGCGTTCCATTATGATACGAAGTGCGGGGGATTGGACACGTCCAGCAGAGAGTCCATAACGAACTTTTTTCCATATAAGTCCAGAGAGATCATAACCCACTAATCTATCCAGAACTCTGCGCGCTTCTTGAGCTTTACGTAAATCTGTATCTATATCTCTTGGGTGTTTCAACGCTTCTTCTACCGCTTCTTTTGTAATTTCATGAAAAGTGACGCGCTTTATAGGAGCCTTTACCTTTTTGTCACTTTTCAATAATTCTTCTATATGCCAAGCGATAGCCTCACCCTCACGGTCGGGGTCAGTAGCGAGCATGATCTCAGTCGCGCGCCCTGCAAGATTTTGTAATTCGTGCACCACTTTTTCTTTGCCTTTTGAAATTTCATAATGCGGAATAAATCCACCTTCTATGTCTATGGCTTGTTTGTTGGACTTCGGCAGGTCACGAATGTGCCCGATAGATGCCCGTACAGTAAAAGCCCCGTCGAGGTATTTCTCGATAGTTTTGGCTTTTGAAGGCGATTCTACTATTAATAATTTCATAACTATAATAGAGTATTACACGAAATATTAATCTTTGGCAAATCTCATAAAGATTCGTACTATCCAAAAGCTTGACAATATATACCTATATGTGCTATATTATAGGGGATAAACATTTGTTCACGGTGCTTCTATTTATGAAAACAAACAAAATAGAAGTACCAAAAAATTAAATATGTAACTATGAAAAAAATAATTTTTATTTTCGGGATTATTTTAATCTCCTTACTTTTTTCTTGTGGCCCTTCAAAAGATTTAGTAGAGGCTGAAAAAAAGGAAGCAGCTAATGCTAAAGAATTGGCAAATTTCAAGCCGATAACAAGTGACTTATTTGAAACTTTAATTGCGCTTGACAAAAGAGGCTTTTTGCCTAATATTTCAGTAAAAACAGACTCATTGTCTTTCGGAGGGAGAAAACTCCCAGATGATATCATCATCAAGCCTGATGGCAGTATTACACTGAAAGAAGGTGGGAAAGATTTTTTTGTTGCCAAAAATATGGCAACTACAAAAATAAAAGTTATAAATCAAAAAGAACGAACCATCACTGTTTCGTTTAAAGATTATTCTGGCTCAACCAGAGATATAATTTTTAAAGAGGATGGTGAGAATTTTGTTTTCTTTTCAACGAAAGGAGGGGATACCGTTGTTATCAATACTCTAATTTACCCTGAGTCTTATGGAAAAAATTCTTCCAAGCTTTATGTCTCCTTAAATGAAGAAAAAGGAGATGATGGTAAAAAAGTATTAACTGGGGAGAGGTTTACCCCCATCACTCCTAAAAAAAAATAACCAGTGTGCATATTTAAAACTTGGCAAAATGTTGTCAGGTTTTGGATCAAAACTGTAGTGTCGCCTCATGACATTGCAGTTTTTTTATTTCTATTTTTTTAATATAATCGTATTTCGCCCATTTCTTCTTTGATCAAACCCTTTATTTCCATCACTGACAATATGGCATTGACTTCGGCAGTACTCATCTTGAGTGCACGAGTCAATTCGTCGCGAGATATCGGCTCTAAAAGCAAATCCACTACCATCTTTTCTTCTTTACTCAAATCTAGAAAAAGTTTCAGTTGCTTGTTTTTTTGAGTTTCTTCATCTTCTTCTTTTTCAAAGCCCAATGCTTCTAGAAGTTCCTCACTATTTGTAATCGGTGTAGCTCCCATTTTTAATAATTTATTAGTGCCTTTAGAGTTCGGTGCATATATATTGCCTGGCACAGTCAGCAAGTCCCGATTGTATTCTATGGCCAAACGCGCGGTGATGAGCGTGCCGGACTTTTCTTGAGCTTCTATCACGAGTACGGCTTTGGAAATGCCAGCCATAAGTCTGTTGCGCATAGGGAATGACCATTGAGTGGCTTTAAAACCCGGCTCAAATTCTGAAATCAAACAGCCTCCACTCTCTACTATTTCTTTTATCATTCTGACATTTGTTTTTGGATACATTGCTTCACTACTCAAACCAGATCCTGGAAATACTATGGTAGTGAGTTTTGTTGCGAGTGCAGTCTTGTGCGCAATAGTGTCTATACCCATAGCAAAACCAGACACTATAACAATAGGATAACCTACAAGTCCTCTTATCAACTTCTCGCAGACTTCTTTGCCATAAGAGCTAAATTTGCGACTACCTACTACAGCTAAATACACCAATTCCTCATTTTGAGGTAATTCTCCAATAATATACAAATCCTCAGGAGGTTGAGGCAACTCGAGCAAACTTTTTGGAAATTCTTTTTTTGGAAGTTTTCTTATTTTCATTGGGGCTTTTGCAATTATACTAATTTATTTATATAATGGGAATATGTTAGATATTAAATTCATTCGTGAGAACAAAGACATAGTGGCTGCAGGAGCTCAAAAGAAACATGTTGATATAGACATTGAGCATCTTATTGTTCTTGATGATGAAAGACTTAAAATCCAAAAAGAAATAGAAGACTTGCGTGCCGAAGTCAATCGCGTGTCTATTGTTATTACTCAACATTCTGACCCCGGTTTGAAAGTTCAAACTATTGAGGAAATGCGTATGGTCAAAGAAAACATAAAAAGTAAAGAAGATGAATTAAAAAAGATTATGGAAGAGTGGCAGAAGCTAATGATACACGTACCTAATGTGCCTGATATGACAGTACCAGAAGGCGCAAGTGATGAAGAAAATGTAGAAATCAAAACTTGGGGTGAGGAGCCAGTATTTAATTTCACTCCCAAAGACCACATTGAATTGATGGAGCATTTAGATATGGTAGATTTTGAACGAGGGGTCAAGGTTTCTGGTTTTCGTGGATATTTTATGAAGAATGATGGTGCCACTTTATTCTTCGCATTATGGCAATATTTTTTGAATTATTTTATTATGCAAGGTTATACGCCTATGATAGTGCCGTCATTGGTACGCAAAGAATCCTTGATAGGCACAGGAATGTTGCCACAATCTGAAGAGGATTTGTATAAAGTAGGAGAAAATGAATACCTAGCTGGTACTGCAGAAGTCGCTACTATGGGATATTATATGAATGAAATAATAGACAAGAAAGATTTGCCAAAGAAGTTCATTTCTTTTTCTCCGTGTTTTCGCGCAGAAGCTGGTAAACACGGCAAAGACGTTAAGGGCATCATTCGTGTACATGAATTTTTCAAAATCGAACAAGTCATACTGACAGAAGCAAGCCATGAAGAATCTGTAAAATGGCATGAAGAAATCACAGCTCATGTAGAGCATTTGATGCAAACTTTAAATATTCCATATCGAGTGGTAGTCAATTGTGGTGGAGACTTGGGTTTAGGACAAGTCAAGAAATATGATATAGAAGCATGGATGCCCTCACAAAATAAATACAGAGAGACACATTCATCTTCGTATTTTCACGATTTTCAGACTAGACGTTTGTCTATTCGATATCGTGACGATGAAGGCAAACTTCGTTTTGCTCATTCACTCAACAATACTGCTTGTGCTACTTCACGTCTACCTGCATCGCTCGTGGAGAATTTCCAACAAGCAGATGGCTCTATACGAATACCGGAAGTTTTGCGCCCATATATGGGAAATAAAGAATTTATAAAATAAAAACAATTTATCATTTAATTTTCTAATTTATGGAAAATAAAGCTATTTATCATTCACCTAAACTTGCTCAGCTAAAACAAGAAAAGAAAAAGAAGTCTAAAAGAAAATTGTTTATTTTTTTGAGTATATTTATTGTATTTATAATAGGATTAATTTTCCTAGCTAATTGGAAAGAAATAAATATAGATAATGTTAATGTTACAGGCAATAAAATAATAGAATCTAAAGAAATAGAAGATATAATACATAAAAATCTATCAGGTAAATATTTGTGGCTCATACCAAAGACCAACGGACTTTTGTATCCAGAGGATAAGATACTCGACGAACTTCATAACAAATACAAACGCATCAATACCCTAGAGATAGATACCAATGATTTCAAAACTCTAGATGTGACTTTGACTGAAAATATTGCCTCATATACTTGGTGTGGAGACACACAAGTGGTAGATGCTACAGAAGAATCGTGTTATTTTATTGATAAAGATGGTTATGTTTTTGACAAAGCTCCGAATTTCTCAGGTGACGTGTATTATAGATTTTATGGTGAAATCAAAAAACAAAATGATAGTCCTATTGGATTTTATTTTATGCCCAAAATATTTAATAATTTAATAAATTTCAAACAAGTTCTAGATAATATAAAGTTGGAAACAAGCTCAATATTTGTAAAAGGTAAAGATACAGAAATATCTTTGAAGAAGAATAATAATGCTAAAATAATTTTTAAAACCAATGATGATCTAATTCAAATAGGACAAAATATACAGTCGAGTGTCCTTACTGACCCACTCAAAAGTAGGATTGAAAAAGAATATGATTCTTTGTTATACATTGACCTCCGGTTCGATAATAAAGTATATTACAAATTCAAATAATGAATAATTTCTGGACAAAACTCAACAAACCATTCTTTGTATTGGCACCTATGGCAGACGTCACAGATTGTGTTTTTAGGCAAATTATTGCGAAATACGGAAGCCCTGATGTGTTCTGGACTGAATTCGTATCTGCGGACGGACTTGCACATCCTCTCGCTCGCAAGAAGTTATTGATTGATTTAAAATTTGATAAAAATGAACACCCGATAGTAGCACAGATATTTGGCTCAAATATCGACAACATACGTGATGCTTCTAAACTTTGCGTAGAGTTGGGCTTTGATGGGGTGGATATAAACATGGGTTGCCCAGACAAATCTATTGAGAAGCAAGGCGCAGGTGCGGGGTGTATCAAGAACCCAGAATTATCAAAGAAGATAGTAAGAGCGGCCAAAGAGTGCGGTCTGCCTGTGTCTGTAAAAACTCGTATTGGCTATAACAAGAATGAAATAAATACATGGATAAGAAGTTTGCTCGAAGAAAATCTGGCAGTGCTGACTGTGCACTTGCGAACTCGTAAAGAGATGTCTCTCGTGCCAGCACATTGGGATCTAATGCCAGAGATTATTAGACTTCGCGATGAGATATCACCAAATACTTTAATAATCGGCAATGGAGACGTCGTAGACTTAGAAGATGCACAGAAAAAAATATCGGAAACTGGCTGTGATGGAGTTATGCTTGGTAGAGCGATATTCGGGAATCCGTGGTTATTTACTTGGCGGAAAGACGTCGGACTTCTAGGGATTCCGAAGTCCGACGTCGGGGAGCCAAGTACTCATTTACCCCCTCCCGCCCCCCCCCTTACCAAGGTGGAGGGGAAATACACTCCAACATTAAATGAAAAACTTGAAGTATTGGTAGAGCATATAGAACTTTTTGAAAAAGAATTAGGAGGATACAAGAATTTTGCTATTATGAAGAAGCATTACAAAGCGTATGTCAATGGTTTTGATGGAGCCAAAGAACTTCGTATGGAACTGATGGAAACTACAAATTCACAACAAGCCAAAGACATAGTGGACAAATTTCTCGAAAAGATGTAATATAGTTTTTGAGAAAATATTCAATAATTCATTAAAAACTAAATAAAAAAATGGATCTAGGAAAAGATTTTTTATTCCAAGAAATTGATTTTAAATTAATAGAAGAAATTGAAAAGAATTTTTTGCGAGCAAATAAAATGATAGACGCAAGAATTTTACAAAAGGAAATTGGTTCAGAGCATGTTGTGTGTGGTAGTTTTAAAACAACAATTAGCAACGACATACATTTGCCTGATTTTGAACAATTCAAAATGTTCATAAAGCAAGAAGAAGCATATGAGAGACATGTAGCTGTGTGTGTTGTTTCTGTGAAATACAAATCTTTCTCTTATTCTATTTTAAAAGAACAAATTGTCAAAAATAAGCATAAGACATGCTACACACCAGTATATTCTTATGAACACAAAGAAAGGTATACCCGACCATATAATTTCTTGGTGATACAAGAAATAGATTCATTGGATGACATAATATTTTTTGAACGCAAGGTTGAAATAGAAGGATTGAACATAAACACTCATCTTCAGATGACTGAAGGAAGATGTTTATGCAAAAGACAAACAAACATGAATTAAGATGTATTTTTATACCTGAAACCTGCATATATCACAATATGCAGGTTTTTTTATTTGTATATTTTTGCTATAATAAATAAATGTCATCAAATTTAGCATTGTATCGTAAATATAGACCAAAGGATTTTGAAGGAGTTCTGGGTCAAGATCATATAGTCAAAGTACTCGAGAAGTCAATAAAAGATGGTTCGCTCTCGCATGCATACCTTTTTATAGGTTCTCGTGGTACAGGCAAGACTTCGGTGGCTCGCATTTTCGCTAAAGATATAGGTGTATCGGTCAATGACTTATACGAAATAGATGCAGCATCAAACAGAGGCATAGACGATGTACGTGAGCTTCGTGATGGAGTATCTTCTTTACCTTTCGATTCTAAATACAAAGTATATATTTTAGACGAAGTTCATATGTTCACCAAAGAAGCTTGGAATACACTACTGAAGACCCTAGAAGAGCCACCAAAGCATGTGATATTCATCCTAGCTACGACAGAACTAGGCAAAGTACCAGACACGATAGTATCGAGATGCCAAGTATTTAATTTCAAAAAACCAACTGATATTATTTTGAAAAATAGTATTTTAGACATTGCAGATCAAGAAGGATACGAATTAGAGCCGGGTGTAGCCGAATTAGTAGCAATACTGGGAGATGGTTCATTCCGTGATACTTTGGGTTATTTACAAAAAGTGTTGAATTTTACTAAAGGCAAAAAGGTTAATATGGAAAACGTTGAAGCTATAACTGGAATTCCAAAAAATTCTTTAGTCAATAATTTAATACTCGCTATTGCAAATAAAGACTTAACTTTTGGATTAGAAAATATCAGGGAAGCGAGTAATGCCAATATGGACATGCAGTTATTATTAAAGTTAGTTATTATGAAATTCCGTTTAGCTGTTATAATGCGTTACGCACCGAAATTTGAAGAAGAGATGAAGGGGGATATGAGTAATGAAGACTTGAATTTTCTTAAAAATTTAGTAAAAGAGAAGAAAGACAATCTTAATTCCTCTGTATTAACTAAACTTCTCGAAGCTTACCAAAATATAGACAACTCTTTTATCGCCGAACTTCCTATAGAATTGGCTCTAATTAAAAT